>JAJFFL010000129.1 GCA_021776705.1 Alphaproteobacteria bacterium | reverse complement strand
GGCGCGAGCCGCCGGGGTCAAGTGCGCGCGCTCGTGGCGCTACTTCGATCCGAGCACGGCTGACCCGCGTTTTCCCGACGTGACGCCGCGCGACGCCGACGCTATCGCCAAATGGGACGCCGCCCATGGCCGCTGACATGTCCTTGTCGCGAACGACGCTGGCCGGCTTCGCGCTCGCCGCCGCGGTGATCGCGGCCGACCAGTCGTCCAAGTGGTGGATCCTCAATGTCGTCGATCTCCCGACGCGCGACGAAGTCGCGGTTCTGGAGCCGTTCTTTCAGCTCAAAATGGTGATGAACCGCGGCGTGAGCTTCGGCCTCCTGCCGGCGGATTCGGAATTCGGCCGTTGGCTGCTGATGGGCTTTTCCGGGTTCATCGCCGTATTGCTTGGCGGCTGGCTCGTGCGCGGGCCGCGGCCGTTGGTCGCCGCGGCGCTCGGTTGCGTTGTCGGCGGCGCGATCGGAAATCTAATCGACCGGGCCCGATTCGGGGCTGTCGTCGATTTTCTCGATTTTTCAGGGCTTTACTTTCCATGGGTGTTCAACGTTGCGGACGCCGCGATTTCAATCGGGGTCGGATTCCTTCTTTTGGACATGTTCGTCGAAGGAAAACGGACCAAGGCCTGACTCGAAGCTTGGCGCGGGCCGACCGCGTCCGTTACAACACATCGATTCCCAAGGCATGGAGCATCCGACATGGCGACCCGGCGACTTTCCCGCACGCTGCTTTTCACCGGCGCGACCGCCATGATGGCCGTTTCGCTGTCCGGCTGCGGCAGCTTTCGCCGCGCCGTCGGCTCGGAAAAGGTGACGCCGGACGAGTTTCGAGTCTTGACCAAGGCGCCGCTGGTGGTGCCGCCGGAATACAACCTCCGGCCGCCGAAGGCCGGCGAAGCGCGCCCTCAAGACCTCGCCGCCGACGAGGTCGCCGCGGCGGCCTTGACCGACAGCACCGCGTCGGACGCCGAACAGCTGCTGCTGGCGAAAGCCGGATCGGGGCGTTCCCAGCCTGGCATTCGGACGATCGTGGATGTCGAGGGCGCCGGCGTCGTGCGCAAAAACAAGAGTTTCGCCGACCGCATTCTGTTCTGGCGCGGCCGTGACGATTCCGACAACCCGACCGCGGAAGAAGCGGCGCGCCGCACGGAGTCGATCGACAACGCCACCGGCGGCGGCGACATCGTGGTGAAAAAGAACAGCCGCTCAAAGATCCCCGGACTTTAAGGGCCGCTTGCTTGACCGCGTCCGGCGGCGCGCGCAGCGTCGGCGGCATGCGGATTCGCCGTCTCCCGCCCGAAACCGTCAACCGCATCGCGGCCGGCGAAGTCGTCGAACGGCCGGCGTCGGTGGTCAAGGAATTGATCGAAAACGCTCTCGACGCGGGCGCGCGGCGAATCGACGTGGTCGCGGACGGCGGCGGCGTTGCTCACATCCAGATCGCCGATGACGGCCGCGGCATGTCGGCGGAGGAACTCGCGTTGGCCGTCGAACGCCACGCGACGTCCAAGTTGACGCCGAACTCGACCGGCGAATGGGACCTCTTGCGGATCGCCACCATGGGGTTCCGCGGCGAAGCGCTTCCGTCGATCGGCTCCGTGGCGCGGTTGGAGATCACCAGTCAAGCGGAAGGTGTCGGCGAGGCCTGGACGTTGAACGTCGAAGGCGGCGAACACGGCGACGTGCGCCCGGCGCCGCCATTGTCCGGAGCCGGCACGCGGGTTGACGTGCGCGACCTGTTTTTCGCGACGCCGGCGCGGCTGAAGTTTCTCAAATCCGAACGGGCGGAATCGCTTGCGGTCACGGACATCGTCAAGCGGCTCGCCATGGCCCGCGCCGACGTCGGTTTTACGCTCAAAGGAGAAGGGCGCACGCGGCTGTCGGTGCGCGCCGAATCCGGGACGCCGCACGAGGCTCGCCTCAAACGCCTGGCCGACGTCCTGGGCGCGGAATTCGAGAGCAACGCGCTGCTGATCGATCAACAACGCGACGGCGTCCGCTTGTCTGGATGGGCGGGCCTGCCGACGTACGCGCGCGGATCCAATCAACACCAATTCTTGTTCGTCAACGGGCGACCGGTGCGCGACAAGCTGCTCGTCGGCGCGATCCGCGGCGCCTATCAGGATTTTCTGGCGCGGGACCGGCATCCGGTCGTCGCCCTCTACGTCGATCTGCCGACCGACGAGGTCGACGTCAACGTGCACCCGGCCAAGACCGAAGTGCGTTTTCGCGATCCCGGGCTGGTGCGCGGACTGATCGTCGGCGCCTTGCGGCACGCCTTGGCCGCGGCCGGACACCGCGCGTCGACGACGGTCGCGGGCGCCGCGCTCGGGTCGGCGCGTCCCGGCGTCGATTCGCCGTACGGCGCGCCACGAGGGTGGACCGCGCCGCGGCCGTCGCCGGGCGGGTTTGCGGAAGCGATGCCCGGACTTGCGCCCGCCTATTCAGCGCGTCTTGAAGCCGGCGACCTGCTCGAACGCGGCGCCGCCGGAGACGCAGACGTGTCGCCGCCGATCGATCTGCCGCTCGGCGTCGCGCGCGCGCAGCTGCATGAAACCTATGTCGTCGCTCAGACACGGGACGGCATCGTCATCGTCGACCAGCACGCAGCGCACGAGCGCCTGGTCTACGAACGGATGAAGGCGTCCATGGCCGAAACCGGCGTCGCGCGCCAGGCGTTGCTGACGCCGGAGATCGTCGAACTGGACGAGGCCGGGGCCGACCGCGTGGTCGCGCGCGCCGACGAGCTCTCAAACCTGGGCCTGGTCGTTGAGCCGTTCGGCCCCGGCGCGGTGGCGGTGCGCGAAACGCCGGCGCTGCTCGGCGAGATGAACGTGCCCGGATTGATCCGCGATCTCGCCGACGATCTCGCTGAGTTCGACGAAGCCTTGTCGCTCAAGGAGCGCCTCGAAGACGTGTGCGGGACGATGGCGTGCCATGGTTCGGTGCGCGCCGGCCGTCGCCTCACAGGCGAAGAAATGAACGCGTTGCTTCGCGGCATGGAGGCGACGCCGCACTCCGGCCAGTGCAACCACGGCCGCCCCACCTACGTGGAGTTGAAACTGAAAGACATCGAACGGCTGTTCGGCCGCCGCTGAGTCGCGCGCCGACGTTCGTCTCTTTCGGGGTGGCCAACCCCGTCCTCCTTGGTAGCGTGTCACGCGACGCGGCGCCGGAACGGCGTCCTGCGGGGGAGAATGTCATGCGACACGCGGTGATCGCCGCCTTGCTGCTCGGCTCGGCGGCCTCGGCCCAGGAGCCGGTCGATCTCGATATGGTCAACCGGATCCGCGACGAGGGCTTCAATCGGTCCCAGGTCATGGACCACCTCGGCTATCTGACCGACGTCGTCGGTCCGCGGCTTACCGGTTCGCCGGCGATGAAGGAGGCCAACGACTGGACCTTGTCTCAGTTCGAGTCGTGGGGGCTCGAGAACGGCGGCCTCGAAGGCTACGAATTCGGGCGCGGCTGGACGTATTCCAAGGTCTTCGTGCGGATGACCGCGCCGCGCGTGCACGTGCTCCAGGCGCAGCCCGTCAGTTGGCACCCAGGCACCGACGGCGCGATCGAAGCGGACGTGATTCATGCCGAGATCGGCTCGCCGGACGATTTCGAGGAATGGCGCGGCAAGCTCGCCGGAAAGATCGTTCTCGTCAGCGGCGCGCGCGATCACGACGAACCGGACGGCGACGACTGGTTTCGACGCTGGACCGGCGAGCAGTTGGACGAGCGCGAACAGTTTCCCGTGCCGACCGGAGGCGGCGGCGGCCTCGCCGGGTTCGCGAACTTCATCAACGACGCCCGGGCGGTCGACGCCTTCCTGAAAGAGGAAGGCGTCTTGGCCGTGGTCAAGCGTTCCGGACGCGACGCCGCGCTGATCAACGCCTCAGGCTATCTGCATCGCACCGGCGAAACGCCGCAGACGCCGACCGTGGCGATGACCTCTGAGGACTACGAGCGGCTGTTGCGGCTGCTGGACCGCGATCTGACGGTGTCGCTCGAACTTGAAGTCGACGCTCAGTTTCACGACGAGGACAGCCAAGCCTACAACACGGTCGCTGAAATCCGCGGGCGCGGCCGCGATCCGGAGATCGTCATGGCGGGCGCCCACCTGGACTCTTGGTTCATGGGCGACGGCGCGGTCGACAACGGCGCCGGTTCGGCGGTGATCATGGAGGCGGCGCGCATTCTGTCCGCGCTTGGCGTTCAGCCCAGGCGGACGATCCGCTTCGCCTTGTGGAGCGGTGAAGAGCAGGGGTTGCACGGGTCGGTGAACTACGTGCGCGAGCATTTCGCCGACCGCCCGCCGCCCGACGACGAAGAACTCGTGCGGCTCGGCGGCTTTTTCTGGTTCGGCGAGGGCGGTCCCATTGAGCCGAAGCCCGAACACGCGAAGCTGTCCGCCTATTTCAACCTCGACAACGGATCGGGCCGCATTCGCGGCGTCTACGCGGAAGGCAACGCCGCCGCCGCGCCGATTTTCGAGTCGTGGCTGGAGCCGTTCCACGACCTCGGAGCCACGTCGGTGTCCACGCGGTCGACCGGCGGCACCGACCATCTGCCGTATCAGTGGGTGGGCTTGCCCGGATACCAGTTCATTCAGGACCCGCTCGACTACGGAGCGCGGCTTCACCACACCCAGATCGACACCTTCGACCACGCCTACGAAGCGGACTTGAAGCAGGCGTCCGTCATCATGGCGACGTTCCTCTACAACGCGGCCATGCGCGACGAGCGCATGCCGCGCAAGCCGATGCCGCAATGACGGCGGGCCTGTTGACGTCCAGCAGCAACACCGACGGGAGAAAACGATGATCCGAATCGCGCACTTGGGTGCGGCGTCCGCGTTGGCCTTCAGCGTCGCGGCCGCGGCGCAAGAGCCGGTCGACCTCGACATGGTCAACCGCATTCGTGACGAAGGATTCAACAACTCGCACGTCATGGAGCACTTTCAGCACCTCACCGATGTGATCGGCCCGCGCCTGACCGCGTCGCCGGGCATGAAGGCGGCCAACGACTGGACGCTGGCGCAGTTCCAAGGCTGGGGTCTGCAAAACGGCCAGCTCGAAGGCTTCGAGTGGGGACGCGGGTGGACCTTCTCCGACGTCTCCGTCCGGATGGTTGAACCCCGGGGCCACTTCCTCCAGGCGTTGCCGTTGGCGTGGCACCCGGGCACCGACGGCGTCGTGCGCGGGGAAGTCGCGCACGTCGTCCTCAATTCGCAAGCCGACATCGACGCGTTCGACGGCGATCTTCAAGGCAAGATCGTGCTGATCAGCGACGGTGGCGGCGGCGACGAGCCTAGCGATCAGGAATACCAGCGCTGGACCGACGAAGAACTCGCCGAACGGGCTCAATTCAACGTGCCGACCGGCGACGGTCGCGGGCGTGGAAACTTCTTGTCGTCGGACGACCGCGACGCATTTTTGGCCGAACAAGGCGCGGTGGCGGTCGTCCGGCGGTCGTTCCGGTACGGCACCCTCGTGGCCGGCACGGGGCACGGTTACGCCGTCGGCGAAGCGCCGCCGTTGCCGGGCGTGATGATGAGCCAAGTCGACTACGACCGCTTGGTGCGGCTGATCGGTCTCGGCGACCCCGTCGTCGTCGAAATGCGGACCGACGTCGCGTTCTACGATGACGATCTCAACGCCTACAACACGATCGCCGAGATTCCCGGACGCGGCCGAAATCCTGAGATCGTGATGGCCGGGGCGCATCTCGATTCCTGGTACGGGGCCGACGGCGCGGTCGACAACGCGGCCGGGTCGGCGGTCGTCATGGAGGCGGCGCGCATTCTGGCGACGCTGGGCGTCGAGCCCACGCGCACCATCCGGTTCGGCCTCTGGAGCGGCGAAGA
>JAJFFL010000128.1 GCA_021776705.1 Alphaproteobacteria bacterium | reverse complement strand
GCGTGCGAATCGCGTAGTCGTCGTCGAACACGTCGTTCGCGTGCTCGGCGAGTCGATAGGTGTGACTCTTCGCCACCATGTCGTAGCGGCTGAAGTCTTGGTTTGAGGCGTTCAAGTCGGCCATGCCGCGGGATCCATGCGGGTTGAGAGCGGGCGCCGTGCGTCCGCCACCTTGGACACCATATCCATCGTCATCTCAAGGAACTCACGACGTACACGGCGAGCATGACGGCGAGCACGGACGGCACCGCCCACCGCAACCAGACCAGATAGACGCGGCGATAGCCGCGCGTGTCGCCGCCGAAGATCTCAGCCGCGGCCACAGCTTTTCCGCAGCCCCAAAACAGCCCGACGATCGCCAGGGCGCTGCCGAGCATCTGCATCCCCGATCCGAAAATGAGATCGAGCGAGCCGATGATCGCCGGATTCAAGGCCGAGGGCAGCATCAACAAAGCCTCGGCCACGCCGACGAACAGCGCGGCCTTCGGCAGCGAAAATGAAAAGCCGTCGGTCAGCGCGGCGACGATGACTTGAAACGCCGCCACGGTCGACAAGAACGCCATCATCCAGAGGCCGACGAGAAACGCGGCGCCGATGAATCGACCGGCGGGTATTTCGGCGAACGTGCGCGGCAAGGTGTCGAAAATGAGCGACGGGCCGGACTGCATGTCCAGTCCGAGAACCAGCACGGAGGGCACGATGAACAACGACGCCAGCATCGCCGCCCCGACGTCGCCGGCGCTGGTCGCGACCGCGGCGCGGGGAATGTTCTCGTCCGCCCTCAGGTAGCTGCCGTAGACGACGTAGAACGTGCCCCCGAGGCTCAAGGAAAAGAACGCTTGGCCGAGCGCGGCGAAAACGCTTGTCGGCGTCAGCACGGTGAAATCCGGGCGCAGGAACTCGGCCAGCGCCGGCACGGCCCCGGGCAGCCGGAGCGTCAGGACGATCAGGACGATCATGATGACGCCGAACAGCGGCACGAACAGCTTGCTGACGGCTTCGATGCCCTTCGCCACGCCCCGAACCACCACGCCCAAGGCCGCCGCGATCACCAACACGGCCAGCGCCGCCTGCAGCACGCCGTTGTTCAGTCCGACGTCGTAACGAGGGAGGCTGTCGGAACTGAAACCCGCGACGATCCCGAACCCCGCCGAAAAGGCGACGTTGCCGATGATGACGACGTAGTAGGAATTGGCGATGAGAACGGTGGCGACGAGGCCCAGGCCGATCCATTTGCCGGTCGGACCGAAGGCGCGCTCCATGGCGCCGAGCGGCCCGCGCCGCGTGTGCCGGCCCAACGACCATTCGGCGGTCACCGCGGGAACCGCGAACATGAGCACGAAGAACAAGTAGACGAAGAGAAAGGCGCTGCCGCCGTTCTGGCCCATCATGTAGGGGAAGCGCCACACGTTGCCGAGGCCGACGGCGACGCCGATCATCGTCAAGATCGCGGCGATGCGTCCGCTGAAAAGTTCACGGGATTTCATTGTGAACGGTCACGCTTGGCGGCGGCTTCTCCGACAAGAGCGCGGACGAAATCCGGGACGTCAAGCTTCGGGCGGCCGGCGGGAACGACGATTTCTTGTTTGACGCTGGGGGCGGTCGGCGCCGCGCCGCGAGCGATTTCCGAAGAATCGCCGGATCTGGAAAAGTGGCTCCCCGGGTAGGACTCGAACCTACGACCCAGCGGTTAACAGCCGCTTGCTCTACCAACTGAGCTACCGAGGAACACCGGCCCGTTCTCCAACGGAGCGGGCGATATATCAACACCGCGCCCGCGCGCCAAGCCTCCGGCGCCGCCGAAGCCTACATCCGCGCCGCCGCCAAGTCGCCTGCAAGGACGGGGCCGCCTCTCCAGACCGGCGCGGCGCGCGCCCCGAGGGCGGCGTCGACGGCGGCGGCGGCCAGCAGCCGGGTTGAATCGAGGGTCGGCAGCGATGAGTCCGCCGGCGAAATGATCAGCGGAATCTCCGTGCAGCCCAGCACCACGGCGTCGCAGCCCTGGTCGGCGAACGCGTCGATCAGGCGTTGGAGTTCGGCCCGCGAAGCGTCGCGGATCTCGCCGTTGCACAGTTCGTCGAAGATGATCCGGTTGACGGTTTCGCGGTCGGCCGGCGGCGGAATCACCTTGGCGACGCCGTGCGCGGCGAACGCCCGGTCGTAGACGGGGCCGGTCATCAGCCACTTGGTCCCGAGCACGCCGATCATCGAATACCCCTGGGACCGCGCCGTCTCGGCGACGACGTCGGCGATGTGCAGGCCGGGAATCGCGAACGGTTCGCCCGGCGCCTCGAGGGCCTGGTGGGCGGTGTTGTCGGGGCACACGAAAAAATCGCAGCCGGCGGCGGCGAGCCGAGCGGCGGTGTCGGCCAGGATCGCCCGGATCGGCGGCAGATCGAGCCGTTCCCATGCGGCCATGCTGGCTCCCATGGCGATCATCGACACGGTGATATCCGGGTGCATGTGGGCGCCGAGCCGCTTCGCCGCCTCGTGGCAGGCGGTCAGGTAGCACAGGGCCGAACCTTCGGCGCTGTGGGCGAGAACGCCGATATGTTTCATGACGTGGATCTCGACGGCGGCTGGGAAGATCGGCATTAAAAGCCTCAACCCGCCGCCGCAAGCGTGTCGCGACGTGCGGAAAGAAAATCGGGGGCCGCTTGCGCGACCCCCGAAAGGCGTTGGGTGAATGGTGGGGTGTCTTCAAGGGAAGACAGTCACACCTTGAGCGATTGTGGTTAACCAAGAGTAAACGCAGACTGGCGGCGTTGAATCTTGGTTAAGCAACGCCGGAGGCGGCATGGCCCGGAACGCAACGTACGCGGAGTTTTGGCCGCGGTATCTGCGCGAGCACGCACGGCCCGGCACGCGCCGTCTGCACTACGCCGGCACGGCGTTGACTCTCGCCGTCTTGATCGCCGCAATCGTTTGGCGGCGTTGGGAGTTTCTCGCAGCGATCCCGGTCCTCGGCTACGGGTTTGCGTGGGTCGCGCACGCCCTCGTGGAGCGCAACAAGCCGGCCACGTTCACGCATCCGCTGTGGTCGCTGATCTCGGACTACCGGATGTTCCTCCTGTGGCTGACGGGCCGCCTCGGACCGGAGCTGGAGCGGGCCGGCGGGGCGGCGAAGCGCGCCGAATCGGCTCCGGAACACGGCTGAGTCGGCGCGGCGGACGCGCGAATCGGCCGCCGGTTCGGACTTTTCGGCCAAGGGGATTGGAGGCGCCGCCCGGAATCGAACCGGGGTGCAAGGATTTGCAGTCCTCTGCGTAACCACTCCGCCACGGCGCCGTGCGGGTTCCCGAACCCACTTCGGCCCGGGCGCGGTGTCTTACAAGAGCTTTGAGAGTCAGGCAATCAGGCCTGATTGCCCCGCGCCGGCGGCGCGGGCTATATGCGGCCCGGCAACGGAGACCTCGCCATGATCGATTTCGCCGCCGCGCGCCGCGCCATGCTTGACGGACAGGTGCGGGTCAACGACGTCGACGATAAGGCGTTGCAGGACGCGATTCTGGCGACGCCGCGCGAGCTCTTCGCCCCGAAGTCAAAACGGTCCTTCGCCTATTCCGACATGCATCTCGAGATCGCCGACGGGCGCTGGCTGACCCGCCCTCGCGATTTCGCCAAACTGGTCGACGCGCTCGCGGTGGGGCCCGACGACGTCGTTCTCGACATCGCCTCGGGGCGCGGCTACGCGGCGGCCGTGCTGGCGCGGATGGCCGAAACCGTCCTCGGCCTCGAGACCGACGCGGCGTTGATCGACAAGGCCGCCGCGGCGTTGTCCGCGGCCGGCGTCGACAACGCCGCGGTGGTGCAAGGCGAGCTCAAGGCCGGGGTCCCCAACCAGGGCCCGTTCGACGTCATCCACGTCAACGGCGCGGTCGACGACGTGCCGCCGGCTTGGTTCGAACAGCTCAGCGAAGGCGGCCGCTTGGGCTGCGTGATCACGGACGGCCCGATCGGCCGCGCCACAGTGTTCACGAAAACAGGGGGTGTCGTCGGCGCCCGAGTCGTGTTCGATTCCGATCTGCCGACGCTTCCGGGCATGACTCGCGCCCGGGCGTTCTTGTTCGACTGAGTGAATCGGCCGGCGTGACGGAAATGCCGCGCTCGGCCGTTCAAAAGACTGGCTCCGCGTTGCGTGAGCGGTGTTAACTGCCTAAGTGCGCCGACGGGGACCGGTGCTGGGAGGGACATGCATGGCGCGCTTTCGTAACGCGATGGCGGGTGCGGCGGCGTTGACGGCGCTCATCTGCGGAACGGCCGGGGCCGACGACTTGAAAGAGGCGCTGGCGCTCGCCTACGACACCAACCCGACTTTGGCGGCCGAGCGCGCTCGGCTGAGGGCGATCGACGAGAACTTCGTCCAGGCGCGCTCCAACGCCCTGCCGCAGGTCACCGTCGAGGGCTCGACCCAAACCTCGAACTCGACCACCGACCAGCCGCCGTCTCTGTTCAACCCGACAGGCCATTCCAGCTCCACGTCCGGAAGCAACACCGCGGCGGTTTCCGTCGGTCAGACTCTGTTTCGCGGTTTCCGGACCGGCGCCGCCATGGACCGGGCGCGGGCGTCGATCGAGAGCGGCCGCGCCAGCTTGATTTCAACCGAGCAAACCGTCTTGTTCAACGCCGCGTCCGCCTACATGAACGTGCGCCGCGACGCCGCCATCGTCGACATCCGCGCCAACAACGTCGAAGTTCTGCTGCGCCAGCTTGAGGCCGCTCAGGATCGATTCGAAGTCGGCGAGATCACCCGGACCGACGTCGCCCAAGCCGAAGCGCGCCTCGCCGGCGCCCGCTCCCAGCTCGCCGCGGCGCAGTCGAATCTCGCGGTCAGCCGCGCCAACTACGAACAAGTCGTCGGCCGCCCGGCCGGCACGTTGGAAGCCGAACCGCCGTTGCCGGCTCTGCCGACCGACTTGGATCAGGCGATCGAAGCGGCGAACCGGAACAACCCCGACGTGATCGCCGCTTACTACGCCGAAGAAGCGGCGCGCGCCTCGGTGCGTGACGCCAAAGGCGCCCGGCTGCCGACCGTGTCGGTGAGCGCCGGCGCCAGCCGCTCGGACGGCTACAACGACAACATGACGGACACCGAATCGGTGACGTTCGGCGGGCGCGTCTCCGTGCCGCTGTACACCGGCGGGTTCCAATCGTCGCAGATCCGCGCCGCCGAACAGACCGCCTCGCAGGCCCGCATGCAGCTGCGCGACACCGAACGCCGGGTGAAGGAGTTCGTTCTCGGCTCATGGTCGGCCTACATCGCGACGCTGACGCAAATCGACAGCTCGCGCGAACAGGTGCGCGCCAACGAGATCGCCTTCGAAGGCGTCGAAGAAGAGGCCCGCGTCGGTCTGCGCACGACCCTCGACGTGCTCAACGCCGAGCAGGAGCTTTTGAATGCGCGCCTGGCTCTGGTGACCGCCGAGCGCGACGCCTACGTCGCCGGCTTCCGTCTTCTGCAGGCGGTCGGCGGTCTGACGGCGCGCGATCTCGGCCTTGAGGTCGCTTACTACGACCCGGCCGTTAACTTTTCAGAAGTCCGCGGCCGTTACCTCGGGGTCGGGTTGGGGCTTCGCCGCGATTCGAACTGAGTCCTGTGGACCGTTTGCGGATCGCCTGGACGGATCGGACGAAGCGCCCTTAGCCTTAACGAAGTTGTTCTTTTTGATTCGCCGCGACGGACGCCATGGCTGAACAAAACGCCGAGCAAGAACCGACGATGGAGGAGATCCTCGCCTCCATTCGCCGCATCATTTCCGAAGACGACGACGCCCCGGCCTCCGAGGCCGAGGAAGAAGCGGACGTCGAAGCGGTGGACGAGTCCGTCGAGGAAGATGTCATTGAGTTGACCGAAGTCGTCGAAGACGAACCGGAGGCCGCCGTGAAACCGGAACCAGTGCCGGAGCCTGAGCCCGTGCCCGCAGAAGAAGAAATCTTGGTGCTCGACGACGAACCGGCCGAGGCGGTGGTCGCGGCGGTCGAGACGAACGTCGAGGAGGACCTCGTGAGCGAGCCCGTGGCCAACGCCGCCGCCTCCGCCTTCGGCGACCTCGTCGGACAAATGCTGGTGTCGTCGCGCTCCACCGAGGGCAAGACGCTCGAGGACATCGTCCGCGAACTCATCAAGCCGATGCTGCGCGATTGGCTCGACGCCAACCTGCGGCAAATCGTGGAAAACAAGGTCGCCGACGAGGTTGAGAAGATCTCGGCCCGGGCCCGGCACTGATCCGCACTCCTTAGACGTTCCCAAACCGGCGCTGCGCTTGCTATAGCGGCGGACTTCGGTCTGTCCGCTTGTCTGCGCGAGTCCCAGAATGCTCGAGAAAAACTTCGATCCCTCCGAAGCCGAGGCGCGGATTTACGCGCGCTGGGAGGATTCCGGCGCGTTTCAGCCCGACCCCGACCCGGACAAGGAGCCGTACTGCATCGTCATTCCACCGCCCAATGTGACGGGCTCGCTGCACATCGGGCATGCGCTCAACAATACGCTGCAGGACATCTTGATCCGCTTCGAGCGGATGCGGGGCAAAGCGGTCCTGTGGCAAGCGGGCACCGATCACGCCGGCATCGCGACGCAAATGGTCGTCGAGCGGCAGCTGCAGGAAAACCAGGAGCCGTCGCGGCGCGATCTCGGCCGCGAGGAATTCCTCAAACGGGTCTGGGCCTGGAAGGAGAAATCCGGCGACACGATCCTCAATCAACTGCGCCGCCTCGGCGCCTCGTGCGACTGGACGCGCACGCGCTTCACCATGGACGAAGGCCTGTCGAACGCCGTGCTCAAGGTCTTCGTCGACTTGCACAAGAAGGGCCTGATCTACCGCGACAAGCGGCTGGTGAACTGGGACCCGAAGTTCCAGACCGCGATCTCCGACCTCGAAGTGGAGAACCTCGAGGTCGACGGCCACATGTGGCACTTCAAGTATCCGCTCGCCGGCGGCGCGACCTACGCCTACGTAGAGAAGGACGCCGACGGGAACGTCGTGGTTGAAGAGACACGCGACTACATCTCGATCGCGACGACGCGGCCGGAAACCATGCTCGGCGACGGCGCGGTGGCGGTGCATCCCTCCGACGAGCGCTATGCGCCGATCGTCGGCACGCTGTGCGAAATCCCGGTCGGGCCGAAGGAACACCGGCGTCTGATTCCGATCATCACCGACGAATATCCGGACAAGGATTTCGGCTCCGGCGCGGTGAAGATCACCGGCGGGCACGACTTCAACGACTATCAAGTCGCGGCGCGCAACAACATTCCGAAGTACCGGCTGATGGACGAGCACGCGGCGATGCGGTCGGACGGTCAGCCCTACGCCGAAGCCGCCGCGCGGGCGCAGGAGATCGCAAAGGGCGCCGACGCGACCGCGGCGGAGATCGACGCGCTCAACCTGGTGCCCGAGGACTACCGCGGCCTCGACCGTTTCGAGGCGCGCAAAAAGGTCGTCGCCGACATCGACGCCGAAGGCGGGATGATCGAGGTCGAAGACAAGAAGATCATGCAGCCGTTCGGCGACCGCTCCGGCGTCGTCATCGAGCCAATGCTGACGGACCAGTGGTTCGTCGACGCTGAGACCTTGGCGAAGCCGGCGATCCAGGCGGTCGAGGACGGCCGCACCAAATTCGTGCCCGAGGCCTGGACCAAGACCTACTACAAGTGGATGACCAACATTCAGCCGTGGTGCGTGTCGCGCCAGCTGTGGTGGGGGCATCGGATCCCGGCGTGGTACGGGCCGGATGGCCGATTCTTTGTTGAGATGTCCGAAGTCGACGCGAGGGCCGCGGCGAAAGCGCACTACGGCGATGACGTTGATTTGGTCCAGGACGAAGACGTCCTCGACACTTGGTTCTCGTCCGCGCTGTGGCCGTTCTCGACGCTCGGCTGGCCGGAGAAGACGCCGGAACTTGAACGCTTCTACCCCACGTCCACGCTGGTCACCGCCTTCGACATCATCTTCTTCTGGGTCGCCCGGATGATGATGCAGGGCCTCGAGTTCATGGACGGCGAAGTGCCGTTCAAGGACGTCTACATCACCCCGCTCGTGCTCGACGAGAAGGGGCAGAAGATGTCGAAGACGAAGGGCAACACGGTCGATCCGCTCGAGGTCATCGACGTCTACGGCGCCGACGCCATGCGCTTCACGATGGCGTCGCAGACGACCCAGGGGCGCAACCTGCGGTTTTCGATCCAGCGCGTCGAAGGCAACCGCAACTTCGGCACCAAGATCTGGAACGCCGCGCGCTTCGCCGAAATGAACGGCGTCACGCCGACCGCCGGCTGGACGCCGGAGCAGGCGACGCTGCCGGTCAACCGCTGGATCGTCGGCGAGGTGGCGAAGACCGCGCAGGCGGTGACGCGCGAGCTGGAGGCTTTTCGCTTCAACGACGCCGCCAACGCCGGTTACCGCTACGCCTGGAACACCTACTGCGACTGGTACCTTGAGCTCATCAAGCCGGTGTTCGCGGAGGGCTCCGCAGCCGAGCAGGCGGAGACCCGCGCCTGCGCCGCTTGGGCGTTCGACCAGCTGCTCAAGATCCTGCACCCGTTCATTCCCTTCATCACCGAAGAGTTGTGGGACAAGACGGCGGGCGAGGCCGGCCGCGACAGCCTTCTCATCGTCGCGCCGTGGCCCGACGTCGGCGACGAATTGATCGACGCCGCGTCCGCCGACGACATCGACCGTCTCGTGCGCTTGATCACCGAAATCCGCTCGGTGCGCGCCGAGATGAATGTGCCGCCGGGCGAAAAGCTGACGCTGCACGTGGCCGGCGCGGATCAGGCCGCGAAGGCCTGGCTGGCGCGCCACGACGAACCGCTGAAGCGCCTGGCGCGCTTGCAGGCATGTTCTTTCGACGAGGCCCCCAAGGGCGCGGTTCAGATCGTCGCCGACAGCGTCGCCTATGCGCTGCCGCTTGGCGGCGCGATCGACGTCAAGGCCGAGCTCGCGCGCCTCGACAAGGACATCGCCAAGGTCGACGGCGAAATCTCCCGGTTGGTCAAGAAACTTTCGAACGCGAAGTTCGTCGCCAATGCGCCGGACGACGTCGTCGCCGGCGAGCGCGAGAAGCAGGCCGAGTACGAAGCCCAGCGCGCCAAGCTCGATGAAGCCCGCGCGCGACTCGCCGACGTCGGGTGAACGCCTCGGACACCCTCGACTTCACAGTGCCCGCCCGGCCGCGGGCGATCGGGATCGACTTCTCGGCCGCCGCGTCCGCCCACACCGCGATCTGGATCTGCACCGCGCGACGCACGGGCGCCCACGAATTGCGGGTCCACAATCTGGCGCGGGCGGACGCGCTGATGGATGTCCGGAAAGGCCGAGAACGCGACGACGCCCACGACGCGGTGCGCGCGGTCGTGACGGCGGCGCGTGACGCCGTGGTCGGCCTCGACGCGCCGTTCTCGTTGCCGGACGCGGCGCTGGAGCCCGGCGTCCCGTGGACCGATTTCGTCGCCGGCTTTGAAGCCGCCTACCGCACGCCGGACGTCTTCCGCAACGCCATGCAGCGCAAGTTCGACAGCAAGGAGCCGCGGCGCGACTGCGACGTGGCGGCCAAGACGCCCTGGTGCGCGTGGAACTTGCGCCTGTATCGGCAAACCTGGTTCGCCATCGCGCGCGTGATCGCGCCGTTGCTGCGCGAGGGGAACGCCTGCTGCCCGCCGATGCAAGCGGCGGTCCCGGGGGTGCCGGCGTTGGTCGAAGCCTGCCCGGCGGCCGCCTTGAAGGCCCGCGGGCTCTACAAGACCGGCTACAAAGGCCCGAGCGGCGCGGCGGTGTCGGCGCGCGCCACGATGATCAGCGAACTTGAAGCTGGCGGCCTGTCGATCGACGTCGAGTCGGCGCGGGCGGCGATCCTCGACGCCGGCGGCGACGCGCTGGACGCGGTTGTCGCCGCCGTCGCCGTGGCCCAGGCTGCGGGCCGCACGCTGAAGATACCGGCCGTTGCGCGGCGCGAAGCTTGGGTGGTCGTTTGAAAGGACTGGAGATGCAGGACGACGCGACGTTCGACCGCGCCGCCGTGCGCCAGGCGCTCGCCCCGGACCTCGACCGCGTCGAGGCCGAGGCGCTGCGCCACATCAAGACCATCGTCCGCCACGGCGTGATCGGATTCGCGTTCCCGATCGGCGCCGGCGCCGGGCTCGGCGTTCTCAGCGGTTTTCAACCGGGCGCCGTCGCGTTCGGGGTCTTCGCCGGATTCATGGCGATGGCGATCTGGTGGTTGATGGGGCTGGCGAAGCTGCTGCGTTTCGTCGCCGACGCGCAACGCGAAGCGATGGCGGCGGCGGCCAAGGAACTTGGCCTGACCTACGAGCGCACGCCGTCGACCGTCGTCGACTTGGCGGCGTTCAAGAACACGATGTTCGCCAACGTCTACGAGCACACCGAGCCGCGCGACATGATTTCGGGAGTGCGCGGCGGCCTTCCGTTTCAGATTTTCGAGATGAAGTATTTCCGCCGCGGCGCAAAGGGAAATCCCAAGCGCGGCGTGCTCAAGGTTCTCGCCGACGTCAGCCTGGCCACGGTCGTGCGCGTGGAGCTGCGCGGCCGCTGGACGTCGCGGATGCTGGTGTTGCGCGATATCGGTCCGGCGAACGCGCTTCGCATGACCGGAGGCCTGGACCGCGTGCGCCTTGTCGATCCGAAATTCGAGAAGATTTTCGAGGTCTTTTCCAGCGATCAAACCGAGGCCCGCGCCGTGCTGACGCCAAGCTTCATGGAGCGGCTGATTGCGCTCGAGAGCCTGGTCAAGGACGGCGCCGCTCCGGCGTTCGGCGTGTTCGACGACGGCGCGTTCATGATCGCCATTCCGCGCTTCGGCGCGTCCGACGAATCGTCGTCCGGCGACGGCCAGAGTCTGAAAGAGGCCATCGACGTCGCCAGGTCCAAGATCGCCGTCGACAAGCTGCTGCAGGAGATCGAAGCGGTGTTCGCCGTCGCCGACGCCTTGACCAGCGTGGCGCCGCCGCGACTGGAGCCGAGACCTTGAACGAGGCGCCGCCCCGCGAGCCGTTCGAGGCTTTTTTCGCGCGCGTCGTTGAGCCGGCGCTGGCCGAAAAGGAAGCGGCGCGCGTCAAAGCCGTCAGCGACCATAAAAAAATTCTGACGTGGGGGTTGGGGCTCGCGGCGGTCGTGCTGATCGGTTCGGGCGCGGCGTTCGGCCCGTCGCTCGGCATTCTCGTCGCGCCGGCGGTCGTGGCGGTTTTCGCGTTCGCCATCGGCCAATGGACGCTCAGCAAGGTCGCCAAGGACGTGAAGGCGATTCTGATGGCCCGGCTGTCGGCCTACGTGGGAGCGTCGTTTTCCGCCGCCGTGGGCGAACCGCCGGCGTTTGCGGAATTCCGGGCGCGCAAGCTGTTGCCCAGCTTCGACCGGCAAAGTTTTGAGGACCTGCTCGAGGGCCAGCGATCGGGATGCTCGTACCAGCTCTACGAGGCGCACTTGGAGAGCGAGCACCGCGACAAGGACGGGGACACGACCTATGTGACCGTCTTTCGCGGTCAGCTGTTGCGTGTCGCATTTCCGCGCAACTTTCTCGGCGTCACGCTGGTGCTGCGCGACGCCGGCGTTTTTAACGCGCTGCGGCGTCCCGGCGACGGACTTGAGCGCGTTCGCCTCGTCGACCCCAAGTTCGAGAACATCTTCGAAGTGTTCTCCAACGATCAGGTCGAGGCGCGCTACCTTTTGTCGCCGACGTTCATGGAGCGGCTGTTGAAGTTGGAGGAACTGATGCGCGGCAAGAAGGCGCGCGCTGCGTTCGCCCATGGCGACCTCTTGATCGCGGTGGAGGGCGGCAACCTGTTCGAAGCGGGATCGATGTTCGAGCCCCTGGCGACGCCGGCGCGCGCCAAGCGCGTCCTCGACGAGATCGACACGGTGCACGCTATGATCGATTCGCTCCTCGATTCGCCGACGGCCGCTGGCGCGGTCACCTAGCGGCCAGCGCGGCCGCCTTTCCGGACGCCATCCGCCGCACGACCGCGCGGCGACGAATCGCGGGTTTCGGCGCGGCCAGAGCGCGAGCCCGTTCGCGCGCGAACAGGCAGGCGGCGGTCAAGGCGGGAAACAGATCGCGTTCGGTCATGGCGGGCCTCCTGTGCCGGCCGGCGAGATGGTTCGGCATGGTCAGAGTCGCCCGCCAACGGCGCCGGAATGGGGAGTGGCCAGGGTGTTTCGACGGCGCCCTCGTTCATCGTGCGGACAAGAAAAAGCCGCCGCGCAAGCGCGCGACGGCCTCTTCAATCAGCGTGAGTCGGAAAGGCTTATTCGCCTTCCGGCTCGCCTTCGCCTTCGTCGGCGGCTTCTTCGGCGTCGCCTTCGTCAGCGGCGTCTTCTTCAACCGCGGCGTCTTGTTCGCCGGCTTCTTCAGCGCCGGCTTCTTCCGTGGCTTCTTCCGTGGCTTCTTCGACCATATCCGTCGCAGAAGCTTCTTCGATGACGGCTTCGTCTTCAGCCGGCGCCGCGTCGGCGTCTTGAGCCAGGGCGATGCCACCGGCAAGCAAAGCAGCCGCGAACGCGGCGGTGAACGTGCGGGTCATAGTCATCCCCTTGTGATGAATCCCGTTTGAGGTAGTCCCTCGATCCCGATGATCGGGACCGGCGGATACCGCTCCTGAAACCCGTCGGCATTGAGCCCCGAATGGGGCGAACGGCGGCCGAAATCAGGCGATTGCGTGGCAGGGTAAAAATACCACGGATCTAGCGGCGCGCGCCGTCGCGATCGGCGAGGGCCTGTGATCGGGTGCGGCGCTGGGGATTCGACTAGAGATCGAATTCGCCCGCCACGGGAACATGGTCGGAGGGCTTCTCCATCGCCCGCGCCGGCCTGTGGATGGCGATTCCCTTGAGGCGGTCGGCGGCTTGCGGCGAGCACGCGAGATGGTCGATTCGAATGCCGTGGTCCTTTTGCCAAGAGCCGCGCTGATAATCCCAGAACGTGTACTGGTGGATCCGCCCGTCGACGGCCATGTAGGCGTCGGTCCAGCCTTGGTTGAGCAAGGCGCGCCAGGCGGCCCGGGATTCGGGTCGAAACAGGGCGTCGCCGGACCAGGCCTTGGGGTCGTGGACGTCGTCCTCGCGCGGGATGACGTTGTAGTCTCCGGCGAGCACCGTCGGTTCTTCGAGTTCGAGAAGCGCCTGGGCGTGGGCGCGAAGGCGGTCGAACCACTTCAGCTTGTAGGCGAATTTCTCCGAGTCGACGGGATTGCCGTTGGGCAGATAGATCGACGCCACACGGAGCGGCCCGTGCGCGGCGCTCACCACGACTTCCAAGAATCGGGCTTGCGGGTCCGTGTCGTCGCCGGGCAAGCCGGGCCGGACGTCTTCGATGGGAAACTTCGAAAGGACGGCGACGCCGTTGTAGGTCTTCTGCCCATGGACGGCGACGTTGTAGCCGAGGTCCTCCAGCTCCAATTGCGGAAACGCGTCGTCCTCGCACTTGATCTCCTGCATGCAGACCACGTCCGGAGCGGCGTCTTTGAGCCAGGTCAGGATCGTCGGCAGCCGCGCCTTGATCGAGTTGACGTTCCACGTCGCAAGCTTCATGGGGGACCTCCAACCCGAACCGAACCGCCGCGCGTCTATCATGGAGTTCGTCCGAGCCGCCCGTCAAAATCTTCGGAGCCACCGCCATGACTTATTCCCGCCGAGCGTTCTTGCGCGCCGCCGCCGCCACCTCCGCGGCGGCGCCGGGCCTGGCGGTGCTCGCCGGTTGTTCGGACGGCGGCGGGGGGCGGTCTGGGGTCGATACGCTGATCGCGGATCCCGACGAGGTGCTCGATCTTCCGGAGGGGTTCACCTACCGCCTGTTCTCGCGCACCGGGGAGCGCATGAGCGACGGCTTGTTCGTGCCGATGGAGCACGACGGGATGGCCGCGTTCCCGGTCGAGGGCGACCCGGACCGTTGCCTCCTGGTCCGCAACCACGAAATCGGCGCCGGTCAGATCGACAGCGGCCCGTTCGGCGAACGTGACGAACTTGCGGCCGGACTCGACCCGGCCAAGATCTACGACCGCACGCCCAACGGCCGCCCGTTGCACGGCGGCACGACGACGTTGCTCGTCAACGTGCGCGAAGGCCGCGTCGAGCGCTCGCACCTTTCCTTGGCGGGCACCGCCACCAATTGCGCCGGCGGTCCGACGCCGTGGGGTTCCTGGCTGTCATGCGAGGAGACGGAAGAATCGCCGGGACCGGTGGCCACCAAGGCGCACGGCTACGTGTTCGAAGTCCCGGCGGCGGAAACCGGCTTGGCGACGCCGATTCCGCTGCGCGACATGGGGCGGTTCGAACATGAGGCGGCGGCGGTCGATCCGGCGACGGGCGTGGTCTATCTCACCGAAGACAAGGACGACGGGCTGTTCTACCGGTTTCTTCCGAATCGCCCCGGCGATCTCGTCCAAGGCGGCCGCCTGCAAGCGCTGGCGTTGCGCGCGCAGGCCGGCGCCGACACCCGAAACTGGGGTCGAGGTTCGGAAATCGCCGTCCGTCAGCGGTTCGACGTCGACTGGATCGACTTGGAGCATGTCGATTCGCCCGACGCCGATCTGCGCCGGCGCGGCCGCGCGACCGGCGCCGCGATTTTCGCGCGCGGCGAAGGCATGGCGTACGCGGCGCGCGGCGGCCGGTCCGCCGTCTACTTCACCTGCACGTCCGGCGGTCGGGCGCGTGTCGGTCAGATCTGGAAATACACGCCAAGCCGGCACGAAGGCCAAGCGGACGAGGCGGACGAACCCGGTCGTCTGCAGCTGTTCGTGGAGAGCACGGACGCGTCGACGTTGGATTCCTGCGACAACATCGTCGCTTCGCCGCACGGCCATCTGATTGTGTGCGAAGACGGGGGCGGTGAAAATTTCCTGCGCGGCGTGACGCCGGGCGGCGACATCTACACAATCGCCCGCAATGCCCACCGGGACCACGCCGAGTTTTGCGGCGCCTGCTTTTCGCCGGACGGTTCGACCTTGTTCGTCAATGTGCAGCGGCCCGGCTACTCCCTCGCCGTCACCGGGCCGTGGGCGCGGCTGGGCGTCTAGGCTTGCGCGCCATTCTTGGCCGCCGCGCGGCGCCGGGCGCAGCGGTCTCCCGCCGCGCCCGGACACACTTCGACCGGGTTCATCCCGCGACGGCGGCAACCAGCGCCGCGTCGCGCTCGATCACGTACGTCGCCTTAGACAGGCCGAACGCCTCCATGAATTGAGCCATGGACGTGTACGTCGCCGTTTTCAGGCCGCCGTGCTGGTCGTCGGTCTTGAGACGCTCGTCGAACGAGGGGCCGAACATCCGCTTCAGGACTCCGACTTCGATCGACGCCGGCGTGAAATGCGCTTTCAGGTTCGCGGCGATCTGGACCAGGTCGGTCGTCTCCCACGCCGCCGCGGCGATCACGGCGAGCATGAAGGAGTTGCAGTTCTGGTAGGTCGGTTCCTGCGGGTTTGCGATCAGCGAATACGACGGATTGTGCAGCGCCACGTAGTCGGAGCTGTCGATGATCGCGAGGATCCGGCGCTGCATTTCCGGCGACGGCACGATCACGGCCACGTCGTCGACCGACGTCGGCGCGACGAAGTCATAGGGCCAATCCTGCGCCAAATAGGATCGCGTGCGCGGCAAGGTCTCGCCATCGCCGTGGTACAGGTTGTAGACGGCGTAGCCCTTCATGTTGCGGCCGTCTTCGGTGGTGATGTCGCGGTACACCCAGAAGGCGCCGTGGGTGTATCGGATCCCGTCAGGCAAGCTGTCCCGTGAGCGCGAGCCGAGGCGGAACACGACCGCGACGCGGGCGCCTTCCGACGCCAGATCCCGTTCGATCTGCTTTGCGAACGCGGCCGCTTCCGGCGCCGTCAAGCTGACAAGTTCGCCCTTCGACGAGCCTGAACCGTCGATTGCGGCCGCCGGCGCCAACGCCAGATTGGCGGCCATGACGGCGGCGGTGAAAGCGCGTTTCCACATTGAACTAGTCCTCGATCTCGGCGCCGGGCGTGAACGGCACGCGCGGCGCGGGTTGGGAGACGATCGTGTCGTCATCGACGTTCAAGGGCACGTTGGCGAAATCCCAGGCGGCGACGCCGGCCTCTGCGGTTTCTTCACCGACCGCGCCCGACAAGGCGCCGACGGTTTCGACCACCGAGCCGATCGCGGCCGAACCGGCGCCGGCGGAGTAGATCGGCACGGCGACGACGCCGGACGTGACTTTGACGCCGGCTTCGGCCAGGGCGGCGACCGCTTCGGCGGATTCCGTCAAAGCTTCGGACGACGCAGGCCCGGATTCTTCAAAGGCGAACGCGGACGGCGCCAGGATCACGGCGGCGGCGAGGGCGTTCAGGGCGGCGAATCTCATGCGCATCGATCTTCCTCCGTGCAGCTCCAGCTTCGGAACTGGCGGCAATTGATTTGAACAACGTTCAAAAAACAACCGGGATTTGCCGCCCTGGAATCCCGCCTGACCAAAAGCGACGTCTCAATCCTCTTGAAATTCAGCGAAATTCGGCACCTCGGCGCGGGTCGCCCGCATCGCGTTCACCGGGTGCGCCGTGTCGGCCCGGCCCAGGGCCATGCCGCAGTAGAGCCGTTGATCCTCAGGCAGATTGAGGCACGCCGACACGGTCATTTGGCGGCGCTGCCAGGCTTCCTGCATGCACGTCGCCAGACCGGCTTCCTCGGCGAGCAGCGCCAGCGTCGCCATGAACATGCCGAGGTGGGCGAACTGCGGCGGGCCGAAGCCTTTGTCGAGCGAGAAGAACAGCCCGGCCGGCGCGCCGAAGAAACTGAAGTTCTCTGCCAATCGGGCGAGCCGCGCCGGCTTGTCGTCACGCGGGATGCCGAGGAGCGCATACATCTCCTCGCCGTTTTCGAATCGGCGGGTTCGGTACGGCTCCCACAGCTTCGGCGGATACACCGGAAACGCGCTTTCGTCCGTGAACGGGTCGGCGGCGATCGCGTCTTTGACGGCGGCGACGAGCCGGTCGCGCGCGGCGCCGGTCACGACCCAGACGCGCCACGGCTGCAGGTTGCCGCCCGACGGCGCCTGTCGCGCGCGCTGAAGAAGGTCGCGAATCGTCGCGACAGGGACCGGATCCGGCAAAAACGCTCGGCATGACTTTCGCCGGGCGACGGCGTCGGAAACGTTCATGCGCGACTCACCGGCGCCGCGACGCGGCCAACTGGCGTTTGGCTTCGCCCAGGGCGGCCAGCCAGTCCGCGCGATTCTTGCGCCGGGCCAGATCGATCACGTCGTCGAAGAACATCGCCGAGATTTGCGTGAGCACCCGGGGTTCCTTGTAAGCCGCGATCTCATAGGGAGACGTGAACGTCGGAAACCGGTCGAGTTCGCCCAGAATGTCGAGGCTGACGATGGTGCGGACGCACTTCTCGCACTGTCCGCAATTGCGCACGCCGCCGGTTTCAGGATCGAACTGCGGATCGCCGAAACAGACGCGCAGGGTCGAGCGCACCTCGGGCGACTCGATGAGCGATTCCAGTTTCGCCGTGCGGCTGGCGTCGGCGCCGGTGTGAATGATTTGAAGTTGGTCGGAGCTGAGATTGTGGTCGAGCGCCGGGTGCGAACCCAAAGGCTTCAGGTCGGCGTAGGCGTAGGTCGCGTGGCCCGAGAGACTGAAACGGCCGAACGACGGCGCCAGCGCGTGCGCGCAGGCCGTCAGGGGATTGCCGAACGACGTCACCAGAGCGCGTTTCTCGAACGCCGCGTCGCGAAACTGCTTCACGTTGGTGTCGATCATCAACAGATCGATGTCCCAGGCGGCGAGCGCGGCGCGGTAGATCTCGAACAGCCTACGGCTGGCGCCGGCGCCGGCGCCGTCGGCGTCGACGTCGTTGATTTGGTCGAATCCGTTGATCATCACGGCGTGCGAGATCTCGAATTGCGCGAATTTCTGGTGCGGCCGCCGCAGCGACATCACGGCGTGAAACGAGTCGACGCCGCCGGAGAAACAACAGCCGACCCCGGCGGGCCGCGGCTCGTCGCGGCGCGGCCTCACGTCGTCGTAATCGATCTCGATCTTGCGGTAGAGCTTCGGCCACCACGTGTTGAGAATGTCGAGGTAGACGGCGAGCCCGTGGGCGAGCCGTTCGCTGACGGGACCGCGCACCCGCAGATTTTCCCCGAGCGTCATGGCCACCGGCGCCGCCGCGATGACGAACGGGTCGGCGAGTCGGGTGAGCGGCGGCGGGGCGTCGCCGCGGGCCGAAAACCACATGGCGTCGGGCAAGGTGACGGAGGCGGACTCGGCGCGGACCGTGCTCGACACGCGAGGCCGGCCGTCGATCCGTTGCAGGTCAGGGACGCCGATGTCCATGCCGCGAGGGCTTACAGGAAAACTGCGCGCGCTCAAGCGCGACGGCGTGCGCGCCGGTTCAGATGGAGAAACTTGTCCCGCAGCCGCAAGACGCGGTGGCGTTCGGGTTGCGGATCTTGAAGCTCGCGCCGATCAGTTCGTCGACGAAATCGATCTCCGACCCGGCGAGAAACGGCAGACTGGCCTCGTCGATCAAGACCTTCGCCCCGTCGCGCTCGACGACGACGTCGTCGGATTCGGGTTTTTCGGCGAGGTCGAAGGCGTAGGAGAAGCCCGAACAACCGCCGCCGTTGACGGCGACACGCAAGTACGCGCGGCCTTCGGCGGCCATGATCGCGGCGATCTTCGTGGCCGCGGCTTCAGACATCGTGATTTGCGTCGTCGATTCGGTCATGGTTGGGACGCGGTTTCCATTCAATCGCGCGGCGATTCCCGCTAGACCCCCAATATGGACACGACCGCCTCCAAGCCCAAGCCCCTGAATTCAGAGCCCGGTCCGGCCTACCCGGGCGCGGTTTGGCGCGCCCCGTATGCGGTTGACCCGACGCGCACCCGCGGCCGGCTGCACCCCGAGGCCGAAAGCGAGACCCGAACCCCGTTTCAGCGCGACCGCGACAGGATCATCCATTCCACCGCTTTCCGCCGCCTGAAGCAGAAGACCCAGGTGTTCGTGGCCCATGAGGGCGACCAGTTCCGCACCCGCCTGACGCATTCCCTGGAGGTCTCCCAGATCGCCCGCTCGATCGCCCGCGAGTTGGGTCTCGACGAGGAGCTGGCGGAAAGCCTGGCTCTCGCCCACGACCTCGGCCATCCGCCGTTCGGTCACGCCGGCGAAGCCGCTTTGGCCGCCTGCATGGCGGATTTCGGCGGCTTCGACCACAACGCCCAGACCTTGCGCGTGGTCACCAAGCTGGAGGCCCGCTACGCCGAATTCGACGGCCTCAACCTCGCGTGGGAGACGCTCGAAGGCCTCGTGAAGCACAACGGCCCGGTGACGGCGGCCGGAGGCGACGAGTCCACGCTGCCGTGGGCCTTGACCGACTACGAAGGCTGGCGCGGACTGGAGATCTCGACGTTCGCCTACATGGAGGCGCAGGTCGCGGCCCTGTCCGACGACATCGCCTACAACAACCACGACATCGACGACGGGTTGCGGGTCGGGTTGTTCTCGATCGACGACCTCGCCGACATTCCGGTGGTCGGCGAGACGTTCGCCAAAGTCCGGGCGGCCTACCCGAACGCCGAGCGTTCGCGGACCATTCACGAGTCCATTCGCCGCTTGATCGGGACGATGATCGCCGACCTGATGGCCGAGACCCGCGCCAACCTCGCCACGCACAAGCCGCAGTCCGCCGACGAGGTGCGCGCCCTCGGCGTTCCGATCGTGACGTGCTCGAACGTCATGCTCGGCGACGCGTCGCCGTTGCGGTCGTTCTTGCGGGCCAACATGTACCGCCACTACCGCGTCAACCGGATGATGAACCGGGCGAAAAAGATCGTCGACGACCTGTTCCAAGCGTTTGTGAACGATCCCGCCGTGCTGCCGACCGCGTGGCAGGCGGTCGCCGACGGGCCTGGCGACGCGGCGACGGCGCGCGCGGCCTGCGACTACATCGCCGGCATGTCGGATTCGATCGCCGTTCAAGAGCATCGGCGATTGTTCGGATTTGAGAGTTTTCCATAAGCCTGTCGCAGCCGAAGCAGTGGTATTGTGTTGATCGGCATGGCGATTCGGAGCCTTTTGACCGCGTGAGCAACCGCAGCCGCAACGACGACCGGGGGGTCTATGCGCCCTCCACAGCCGACGAGAACGCCGGCTGGGGACCGGTGATCGCGCCGGCCGAAGAGGGCCGCCGCGGCTCGCTCCTGCTCGCCGTCACCTTCGTGGTCATGATCGCCCTCGCCGGGATCATCTGGAACGCGTACCACCAAGGCGTGCGCCAGGGGGGTCGCGAGGCGCCGCCGCGCATCCAGGCCGACGCGTCGCCTTACAAGGAGCGGCCGGAAGACCCGGGCGGCCTGGTCACGCCGCACCAGGACATCGAAGTTTACAGCCGCGTCGCGCCGGAAGCCGAGGCGGCCGACGTCCCGGCCCCGGTCGAATCGCGCTCCGTCGACGCCGCCGCCATCGCCGAACGTCTGGCGCCGCTGCGCGAGCGCGTGCCCGATCCGGTGCTCGAGCGCGCCTCCGTCGCCGAGGCGACCGACGATGATCCGCCGACCGAGTCGGTGACGGTCGGCGGCGCGCCCGAACCACGCCTCAAGCCTCAGCCGCCAGCTCCCCCGGCGCCGCTCGTGCCGGGCGACTTCGTCGTCCAGGTGGCGTCTTTTTCCGACGCCGTCGCCGCCGACCGCGGTTGGCGGAACCTGGTCGCTCGCTACCCGGATCTTTTTTCCGGCCGCGCCGCGGACATTGAAGTCGCCGACCTTGGCGACCGCGGCACGCACCACCGGCTGCGAGTCGCCGGCTTCGACGAACGGGGCAAGGCGAGCGCGTTTTGCGATCTCCTGCGGACCCGTGGAGAAGAGTGTTTGGTCGTCAGGAAGTGACGCCCCGCGCCTGCATTCTGGGCTGTTCCGGCCTGGCGCTCGACGCCGAAGAACGGGCGTTTTTTCGCGACGCCGATCCCTGGGGCTTCATCGTCTTTCGCCGCAACGTCGAAAACCCGGAGCAGCTGCGCGCGCTGACGTCGGATCTGCGCGACGCCGTCGGCCGCGACGCGCTGGTTTTCGTCGATCAGGAAGGCGGGCGCGTCCAGCGCCTGACCGAGCCGCACTGGCGCAAGCGGCGGCCGGCGGCGGATTTCGGCGCAATCCACCGCCGCGACCCGCAACGCGCCCGCGACGCGGTGAAGCTGAACCACCATCTGATGGCGCTTGAGTTGCGCGAGGTCGGCCTCGACGCCGACTGCGCGCCGGTGCTCGAGGTCTGCGACGCGGCCGGCGATCCGATCATTGGCGACCGGGCGTTTTCGCCGTCGCCGGACGTCGTCGGCGAACTGGGACGCGCGGCGCTCGCCGGGCTGGCGGCCGGCGGCGTCGTCGCGGTGATCAAGCACATGCCCGGCCACGGCCGCGCCGACGCGGACAGCCACGAATCTCTGCCACGGATAACCGCGTCTTGCAGGACGCTTGAAACCACCGACTTTTCCCCCTTCAAGGCGCTCGCGAATGCGCCCGCGGCGATGACGGCCCATGTCGTGTACGACGCGATCGACCCGGCGGCCCCGGCGACCACGTCTTTGAACGTCGTTCAAGATGTTATTCGCGGCCGCATCGGCTTCGACGGGCTGCTGATGACCGACGACTTGTCGATGAAGGCGCTGCAGGGATCATTCGAAGACCGGGCCCGCGACGCGATCGCCGCCGGCTGCGACATGCTCTTGCACTGCAACGGCGTGCGCGCGGAGATGGACGGCGTGGTCGCCGGGGCGCCGCGTCTTGACGGAGACGCCTTGCGTCGGGCTGATCGCGCCCTGGGCTTCCGGACGACTCCGGAGCCGTTGGACAAGGAGACGGCGGAAGCGCGCTTGGCGGCGCTGTTCGCCGACGCCGCAGCGTGACCGAACCGGCTGTCGAGATCGACGACGAGGACGCCCTGACCCTGGATCTGGAGGGGTTCGAGGGGCCGTTGCACCTGCTCCTGGCGCTGGCGCGGACGCAGAAGGTCGACCTCGCCGAGATTTCCGTGTCGGCGCTCGCCGACCAGTACATCGCCTACATCGACGCCGCCCAGTCTCTGCGCTTGGAAGTCGCCGCCGATCATCTGGTGATGGCGTCGTGGCTGGCGTTCCTGAAGTCGCGGCTGCTGCTGCCCAAGCGCGACGCCGACGGCGACGAGTCGCAACCGCCGCCGGAAGAGCTCGCCCGCCGGCTGGCGTTCCGCCTCAAGCGCCTTGCCGCCATGCGTGACGCCGCCAAGATTCTGCTGGCGCGCGATCTCGAAGGTCGGGACGTCTTCAACCGCGGTCTCCCCGAAGGCGTGCGCGATGTCACCAAGCCGATCTGGCGCGACGAACTCTTCGACCTCCTCAAAGCCTACGGCGTGCGCCGTTCGTCGCCGAAGGTCACCAAGATGCGGGTGCGGCCGCCGCGGGTCTATGCGCTCGAGACCGCGCGCGAGCAGCTCGCGCTGGCGCTTCCTGACATCGACGAGTGGCGGTCGCTGAAGAGCCTGCTGCCGCGCCGGGAGTCGCTCGGCGACGACCCGCCTCCGGATTGTTCGGTGCTCGCCAGCGCCTTTGTCGCCGGGCTCGAACTCGCCAAGGACGGCCGCGCCGAACTTCGCCAGATGGCGGCGTTCGAGGACGTCTACCTGCGCGCTCCGAGGCCCGCGGCATGACCGCCGACCCGCACGCCGCCAAGATCGAGCAGGCGCTGAAGGCGCTGATCTCGGAGAATCCGCTCGCCCGGCGCCAGCTCGAGAGCGAGGCTCGGGACGCCGCCGCCGCCGACGGCGATTCCTCGACGCCCGCCGACGCCGCCGCGCCGGAGGCCGATCGCCAGCACCTGCGCCAGCTCGAGGCGATCCTGTTCGCCGCTGAAGAGGCGCTGGATCTGGAAGCGTTGCGCGCCTTGATGCCTAGGGACGCCGAAGTCTCGACCTTGTTGATCAAGCTGCAGCACGACTACGCCGACCGCGGCGTCAATCTTGTGCGCGTCGCCGGCAAGTGGCGGCTGCGCACCGCGCCGGACCTCGCCGGCGCCTTGGTGCGCGAACGCGAAGAGCCGAAAAATCTCTCCCAGGCGGCGCGCGAGACCCTGGCCATCATCGCCTACCACCAGCCGGCGACCCGGGCCGACATCGAAGCCGTGCGCGGCGTCGGCGTGTCGAAGGGCTCGCTCGATCAGCTGATGGAGATCGGCTGGGTTCGCACCCGCGGCCGCCGGCGCTCGCCGGGCCGGCCGATGCTGTACGTCACGACCACGTCCTTCCTCGAGCATTTCGGCCTCGACGACGTCGCCGATCTGCCCGGCAAGGCCGATCTCAAGGCGGCCGGCCTGCTCAACGCTGAGGCTCCCGACGACTTCGAGGTGCCCGACCCGGCGGCGGCCCTCGAGGCGTTGGAGAATGAGGCGGCGGAAGCCGATCAAATGGACTTTCATCTCGACTATCTCGAAGACGACGAAAAAGCCTGAGCCGCGCTGCGCATTTGCGATTCAGCGCGCGCGCGCGTACCTGTGGCGTTCAACGCGGCGCAGCGCCGGATTCGATGGAGAAGCCGATGTCTCCCGGCATTTGGCAGATTATTTTGGTGGTCGTGCTGGCGCTCCTGCTGTTCGGCGGGCGCGGCAAGATATCGTCGATCATGGGCGATCTTGCTCGCGGGATCACCAGCTTCCGCAAGGGTTTGAAAGAGGACGACGAGGCGGACGCCAAGTCCTCGATCACGGACAAGCACGAGACCATCGACGCGTCCGCCGAACGCGCGTCCGACAAGGACAAAGCCGAAAGCTGAGGCCGTCATGCTGCCCCAAGTCGGCTTCGTGGAATTTATGGTCCTGGCGATCGTCGCCTTGCTGGTGGTCGGCCCGCGCGATCTGCCGAAGCTGATGCGGCGGGTCGGCGGCCTGGCCCGCAAGGCCCGCGGCATGGCCGACGAGTTTCGCCAGGCCTTCGACGAGATGGGGCGCGAGGCCGAACTCGGCGAGCTCAAGAAAGAGCTTGAGGACCTTAAGCGCGCCAACCCCCTTAAGGACATGGAGTCGGAGCTGAAAACGCTCGACGCCGACGCCCGCGCCGCCTGGCGCGACGACGCGCGCCCGCTCAAGGGCGCGGTCGAGGCCCCGGTCGAGGGCGAATCGCCGACCCCGGCGGAACCCAAAAAGACGGGCGCGGCCGGTGACTGATCTTCCCGCCGAAATCGACGACGACGTCGAATCCAGCCGCGCGCCGCTGCTCGATCATCTGTTGGAGCTGCGGACGCGGCTGATCGTGTCGTTGATCGCCGTTGTCGCGGCGTTCGTGATCTGCTTCATCTTCGCGCGGCCGATCTACAACGTGCTGCTCGGCCCGTTCGAAGCCGCGGCGCGCCAGGTGGCCGAGCGCAAGGACATCAGCTACGAGCAGCTGCGGCTGATCTACACCGCG
>JAJFFL010000127.1 GCA_021776705.1 Alphaproteobacteria bacterium | reverse complement strand
GCCCGACGGACGCCCTTACGCCGCCAAACGTCTCCGCAAGTAGCGGAAACATGGTGCCGAGAAACACGACGACCGTCGCCGACAGAAAAACGACGTTGTTGGCGAGGAGCGCCGCTTCCCGACTGACGGGAGAGAATTCTTCGGAGTCGGCGCTCAGCTTCCCCGACCTCAGCGCGAACAACGTGAACGCCGCCCCGAGCACAACCGCAAGAATGGCCAAAAGTACGGCGCCCCGTTGCGGCGACACGGCGAATGCGTGGACCGACGTCAAAATTCCAGAGCGCGTGAGAAACGCGCCGACCATCGAAAAGCCGAATGCGACAATCGCCAAGAGCGCCGTCCATCCCGGAAACACGCCGCGCCGTTCTGTCACAAGCGCGCTGTGCAGCAGCGCGGTCGCGCACAGCCAAGGCATGAGGCTCGAGTTTTCGACCGGGTCCCAAAACCACCAGCCGCCCCAACCGAGTTCGTAGTAGGCCCAATAAGAACCCAGCATGATGCCGAGCGTAAGAGGCACGAACGCCGCCAAGGCCCACAGGCGCACCGCCCGGGCCCAGGCGCGGTCGACTTCGCCCGACCACAGGCCGGCGATCGCCAACGCGAACGGCGCGGCCAGTCCAACGTAGCCCAAATAGAGGGTCGGCGGATGGGCCGCCAATGCCGGGTCTTGCAGCAGAGGATTGAGTCCTGCGCCGTCAAACGGCGGCGTATCGAGTCGGTCGAACGGACTTGACGTGAACAAGGCGAATCCGACGAACGCCGCCGACAAGGCGCCCATTACCGACAGAGCCCGCGCCTTGAGGCCATCGCTCAGCGACAACGAACGGGACAGCCCGACCCCAAACAACGCCAACACCAGGCACCAAAGCAACATTGACCCTTCGTGGTTGCCCCAAGCTCCGGCGATCTTGTAGCCAAGCGGCTTGTCGACATGGCTGTTCGCCGCCACGACTTGCAGGGAAAAATCCGACTGCAAAAATCCTGCGATCAACACGGCGAACGCGGCGGCGAGCAGGACGCACGCCGACATCGCCGACCGTTTCGCATACCCCAACCACGCGACTCGCCGCACGGCGCCGACGCCGAGCAACGCCTGCATGGCGAATACCGCTAAGGCGAGCGCCAACGCGTATCGGCCGATGTCCGGGCTCATTCGTCGGATCCAGCGACGGAACCGCAGGAGGCGGCCAACCTACCGGCGCTTTCAATTTCGCGCGGCACATAGGTCTCATCGTGTTTGGCGAGAACTCGATCCGCCTCGAATGCCCCGTCGTCGCGTCGCCGACCTTCCGCAATCACGCATTGACCCTCGCGAAATAAGTTCGGCAGCACGCCGGCGTAGCGCACCTGAACGCCGGCTAAGTCGTCGACCAATCGAAACGTAACCGCCGCCCCCTCCGAAGATACGCTGCCCAACTCCACAAGTCCGCCGACCCTGACGGTTCGCGTATTCGCGTCCGTGTTCACCAGTTCGCTCGGGGTCACGAAGAACGCCGCAGTCCGCCGCAGGCCCACGGCGGCGAGCAGGAGAGCGGCGCACAGGGCCGCCGCGCCCGCCGCCAACAATCCCATGCGCCTGGAGCGATGTTTCATTTCTATTCGCCTGCGCTTTCGTCATCGGCCGTCCAAAGGGCTCGCGCCGCAACCACAAAGTAAAGCGATCCGGGATCATCAGCGAACGTCGCCGCAGCGGCGTTGAGCGTGTCTCGCGCTCGCCCTGCTTCGCCCAACACGGCGTTGGCGCGCGCCAATCTCAGCCAACCGGCGAGATCGCGCGGCTCGGCCTCAAGCCGTTGTTCTAGCCGGCGCACCATCGCTTCGGGAGACGGCGGCGCGGCCCCTCCGCCGGTCGTCGGACGTCCTGGCGCGCGGGCCATAAAATCCGCCGCCTCCATCGCGAACACAAGTCGGCGAGGATCATCGGGCGAGAACTGATTGAAAAGTTCGGACCAGCGGTCGACGGCCGCAGTCGCGTCGCCGGCCTGAAACTCTCCCAACGCCAAGTACCACGCGGCTTGCCCGTGCTTTGGATCCTCGGCCAAGGCGGCCTCGAAAACCTTTCTCGCGTAGTCGCCGACGTCGCCGCCGTTCGCGGTCACGGCCGCGGCTCCCAGCTCGGTTAGGACGTCCGCATCAGGTGCGATCCGCGCCGCGCGCTCAAAGGCGCGAATGGCTTCAAAATCACGCCCCGCGGCCACGAGTTCGCGAGCGTAAAATCGGGCTGCTTGCGGGTCGTCCGGTCGCTCGTCGAAGATGCGCCGAAGCAGCACAAGCCGTTCCGATGCGGTCAACGATGCAGGGTCACGCACCCGCAACGCCTCGACTCGCGCCGCCAAGGGGGACGCCGCGCGCACCTCTTCGCCGGTGAGCAAGAACATGCTCGTCGCCGCCGTTCCGAGCGCCGCGGCGACCCCGACGGCGGCCGGCGCTGACGGCCATCGCCGTGGCGCCACGACGCCGACGCCGACCGTGAGTGTCGCAAGAAGGGCGACGATCCAGAACACTTTTTGCGCCGCCTTGTTGGAAGTTCGCCAAACGGACCGCGGCAAATATCAGAGTTTCTCAGACGGGAGCAAACCGCGTCACGCCGCCGCCGCGGCTCGACGGAGGAGAATCTCGGCGGCTGCGGGTCCGTCGAAGGCCTCAATTATGCGAGCTGTGGCCCTCAAATGAGCCTGCGCCTTTTCCGCGTCCTCGGACGCGTGCGACTGCGCGATTTCCAGCAGCGCGTCAGCGTGCGCGGCCAGGCGATCCTCGACCGCGTGTCGTGCCTTGACCCGCTCGGCGCCGAACGCCGCTCGCTGATCGAGCAATTTGGACTCGGAAAGGAAGAACGCATAGGCGACGGCTTCGGCGACACGCGCCTCGTCAGGCGGCGTGTTCACCGCCGGACGCCCGCCATGCTTGTTGCGCTGTTCTTTCGGCGTCGCCGCTTCGACGACACTGACGGAACGCATGCAAATCTGTTCGAGCAATTTTGAGCCGCGGGACCTCAACTCGTAGAGTTTCCGGCCGAGCGCTCCTTCCCGGCGAATGCCGAATTCTTCGGGCACGCCAGTGGCGATGCCGGCGAAGAGCTGCAAGCTCCGCAGGACCTTGTCGCCTTCGAACGGCAGGTCGTCCGACTGAGCGAACGCCACGGTCGCGCGCTCGGCGTCTTCAAGAAGCGCATCACCCACGAGCGACAACTCGGTGCCCTCCACGACGAGGTCCGTGTTCTGGCGAACAATGCGTTGAACCGCCCGAAAAATCTGCCATGGCTTGGCGAGCCGCCGCATGACCAAAAGGAGCAGGGACGCAGCGACGTATGCCGGATCGCGGCTGAGCGAATCGTGAAGATTTCGAACCGCAGCAACCTTCTCGTCGTCGAAGTCTCGAACTTTCTCAGGCCAGTTTTTCAGTTCAGCGTCGATCTCGTCCCATGAGGCCAAAAGCGGCGCGACAAATTCGACGGTAGGGCGCAAATCCGCCGGAGGTCCGTCGTCGCCTCGCAATCGGGCGATCAGCCTCGCCCCGATATCACGCCGCACTGCCTCGGATAGAGCATAAGCTCGAGGCGTGTTCTTGGTTCGCAGCGCTTCGTCGTAGGCGGGCTCGTTTTCGGCGATCGCCGCGGACACCGATTTGTCGGACGCCCACGCCCAAAGGTTGAGGATTTGCTCGCGGGATAATGAACCAGTCGGCGTCTGCGCCGGGTCCCCGTCGAAAATTAGGGGTTCCAGAGGGGCGAAAACGGCGGAGCAATAGTCGGGACGTCCCGCCGCAATTGCTGTTCGCCGGGCGAGTCGCAACCCTTCGGTTTCCAAACCGAGCGCGCGCAGGTGCGCGGCACGCATTTCAAGTTCCCGAACGATGTTCTCTCGAGCGAAGCCGTCGGGATCGCGAATCTGCGACACGCGTTCTTCGATAGTTTCCGGGTCCGAAAGCAAGTGAGCCATTCGTCCAGCCGCAACACCGCGCTCGTGTTCAATTCCGAAGTGCCCTGAAAACTCTTCCGCCGCACAAACGAACCGGGCCGCCTTGAGGCCCGTTTCAACGATAGCGACGGATCCCTTGCCTCCCGTGGTCACGGCGGACAAGGCGGCGACGCAAGCCTCCACCGCGCGATCGCATGCGGGACGAAACTCCTCTCCTCTGTGAACTCCAGCCCACGCGATCCGGTCGCTCCAGGACTCCATCGTTCGACCGACCAGAGCCTGCTGAACAGCCTTCATCGCCAAAAGCCGGTTGCGCCCGATTTCAGCCATCAGGGGAAAATCATTTTTGTTGATCGAACCACCGCCTGAGGCGACGGCGCGTCCCACCAAGGCTTCGATCAGGCCCAAGTAAGGCGTGCGATCCAATCGGCTGGAGTCTCGTGGTTTCACCAAGCACGACGCCACCTGCAAGGCGTCCTGGGGGCGGCCGGTGCTGATGGCGAAAGCCATAAGCAAGAGCGTGGCGTCGTCTGTGTCGACAGCTTCGTCGGCAAGTGTGTCCGCGGCTCGCTGCGCCCACTCCGGTTCGCCGCGGCTCGACGTTGACGACAAGGCGCGCAAGATGGGAGCGAGGCGGATGCCGGCCGCGCCCCAGCGAACGACGCCCGGGTCGAGCCCTTTCGCTTTGAGATGGCTGGATAGCCGTTCCCGATCAATTGATCGGGCCATCGCCCAAAGAGACGTTTCACTGTCGGTCGCGGCGAGTCCGACGGCGGATTCAGTCCAAGTTCGGATCAGCGCTGCGGTTTCCGCCGGTTCAAGCTCGCACAGCGACGCCCACACTTCCGCGAGGGTCGAGCGATCGACCGCAACAGCCGCCGACCCGGCGATCGACGTTCCTGACAGCACTTTCAAGACATCGAACAGCCCCGACGCCTCGGCGAACTTGAGCGAGGTTTTCGGCGGCAACTGCGCCAAGAACGCGGACAAACGCGTCCGTTTTTCGTCCTTGGCCAGGCTCATGCCCGCTCCCGCGCCTCAGCGAATCACTTTGACGGGCCAGGTTGGTACGCGCCGCGTTAAGGTCTCGTTAGCGACGTCGCGACGCGCTGGGTAGCGTGAGGCTCGCTTGAAGCCCTCCCCACGGGCTTTCGCCGAGGCTCAATGCGCCGCCGTAGGCGCGCGCCAAATCGTCGACAATGGAAAGGCCAAGCCCCGAGCCTGGAGCCGACTCATCCAAACGGGCGCCGCGGCGCACGACTTCGTCGCGCTCCTTACGGTCCAAGCCTGGGCCATCGTCGTCGACCACGATTTCAAGCCGATCCCCCGGCGCCGAAGCGGCCGAAACCCGGATTCGACTGCGTGACCACTTGAAAGCGTTGTCGAGCAAGTTGCCGATCAATTCTTCCAAATCCTGTCGTTCGCCACGAAACACCACGTCATTCGGGCACACCGTGGTCAGGTCGATGCCGGAGTGTGCGATCGCACCATGGACGGCTCGGCAACGCACAACGGGGTCGGGATCGTCGAGGGCAGCGCGCGTGGTCACCTCGTCCAGGCGGCCCATCCGATCCAATGCACCGATAGCGGCCGCTCGGACCGCGGCGTCGTTGTCGTCGAGCAGCAGGCGCGCGCCTTGCTCGTCGTTCTCGTGCCCGGCGGTGACAGCCCGCAAGCGGCGGTCGCGAGGCGACATCGTCAGCTCACCACGGTCCGTCAGCTGATCACGAGTTGCAGCACGATGGCCGCGGTGACCACGAGCGCGGCGATGCTGAGCGCGA
>JAJFFL010000126.1 GCA_021776705.1 Alphaproteobacteria bacterium | reverse complement strand
CGGCCGTCGCGCGCCGCGCAATTCCGGAACCACGTCGGCGCGGCTACGGCGCGGCGTCGAACCAGAGGGCGCACTTGTAGCGGTAGGTGAGCTCTTCGCCGGCGCGCACGGCGCGGAGCGCGATCAAGTCCGCGAGCCATCCGACGGCGTCGTCGCGGCTCCAGCGCACGGCGACGTTTCCCGGATCCGAGTGGTTGAGCAGGCTCATCAAGCCGAACGCCATGAGACCGGCTTTCGGGTCGTCCGGGTGTTCGAAGTAGAAGTCGCCCAACGGCCGCATCGCGTCGAGCGCGCCCGTCTGGTCGGCGCGAACCTCCACCGTGCAGGCGCGCTCGATCAAGGCGCCGGTCGGAATGTCCGCGATCGCGAACAGCCCGCGAGCCCGGCCGCGGCTGACGCCGGGCGCGGCGAGGTTGGGGCGCGCCCGCCAATAGTCGTTCGCGACGCCGGTGGTTGCGCCGACGTCGGCCGCTTCAGTCGGCATCGCCGAGTTCCTTTCTGAAGATCATCTTGTGGTCGCCCGGACGGTAGAAGTCCTTGATCGTGACGATCGCGTCGAAACCGCTCGCCGCGTAGAAGGCGCGCGCGGATTGGTAGGGGTCCGTGGATGAGGTTTCCGCGGTGAGAAAGCGGCCGCCGTCGCGCCGCACCGCGGCTTCGACCCGGCTCAGGATGTCGCGCGCCAAGCCGCCGCCCTTGCGGTCGGCGGCGACGACGATCCAATAGAGATCGAAGGAATGCTCGGTTCCCGGGGTCTTGCCGAAACAGGCGTAGCCGGCGAATTCGTCGCCGTGGTCGGCGACCACGAAGCGGTAGCCCGAGGCCCGGCCTTTCTCGATCCGTTCGGCGACCAGCTCTTCCGCGATCGCGATCTCCTCGGCCGAAAACACGCGCGCCGACGTGACCAGCGCGCCGGCTTTCTCGGCGTCGCCGCGCTGAACCGCTTCGCGCCAGCGCAGCTTGGCGTCGCGGGTCGGCTTTCGGGGCGCCGGACGCGGGGCGCGCTTGGCCGTGTTGAGCCCGGCGCTGACCCCTTCGAAGAAGTTGCGGGCGTTGACGCCGAGGTTGCGCACCCGATAGCCGCCTTCTTGAACGAACACCGTCGGCAGGCCGGCGGCGGCGATCGTTTCGCCCATGCGGGCGAAATCGGCCGGCCGGTTGAACCACGTGCCTGTCGGATCGCCCTTCGCCGTGTCGAGTCCCAGCGCGACGACCAGGTAAGCGGGGTCATGCCGCGCGATGCGCCGCAGCGCCTTGGCGAGCGCTTGGCGGTGTTCGTCCGGCGTGACGGTTTCGGCGAGAGGAATGTTGAAGTTGAAGCCGGCGCCTTCGCCGCGTCCGGCTTCGTCGGCGAAACCTGTGAAATAGGGGTAGGCGAAGCTGGGATCGCCGTGAATCGACACCGTCAGGACGTCGGCCCGGGCGTAGAAGATGTCTTGAGTGCCGTTGCCGTGATGGTAGTCGACGTCGAGAACCGCGACGCGGCCGTACTGCGACAGGTAGTGCGCCGCGATCGCGGCGTTGTTGAAGTAGCAGAACCCTCCGAACGCCTTGCGCTCGGCGTGATGGCCGGGCGGGCGCACAAGCGCATAGGCCGCGGGCGCGCCGTTGAGGACGCTTTCAGCCGCAGTCAAGGCGCAGTCGACCGCTCCGCGCGCGGCCGGATAGGCGTTGCGGTTGAGCGGCGTGAACGTGTCGATGCACCAGTACCCGGCGAGCACCGAGCGGTCCTTGGGCATCCGCTGCGCGTTGCGAAGCGGAAAGACGTAGGGGTAGACCGACTTTCCTTCCGGCGTTTCCGCGCAGGCGCGTTCGATGTAGGCGACGAGGCGGGGGTCGTGGGCGGCCTTGATGTGGGCGTCGCTCCACCGCTTCGCCGGCGCCCGCTCGAAGATCTGCGTGCGGTCGAGCTCTTCGAGAATGGCGCCGACGCGCGCCGGCGCTTCGACGTAGCCGCGCTCGCGCACGTGGTGGATGTCGTGGCCCTCGTTGACGATCAGCGGAACCTTGACCGGCGTATCGGTGGTCGCCGTCGACGACCGACCGCCGCCGTAGCGCGGCGCGCGCAAGGCGGCGCCGCCATCTTTCACCGATCCGACGACGTTCGCAATGTATTCCGGCGGGCACAGATGCGCGTACTTGCGTTCAAGGATCGCGGCGAGAATGCGCTTCAGCTGCGCGGCCTTCGGCAACGGGTGCTCGCCGAGCCCGTCGAACACGAGATACGGGCTGTCGGTCGTGCCCGGGTCGACCGGGGTTTCGTACAGCGTGCCGAGGATCGGATAGGCGCCGAAGCCCTCGTAGAAGCGCAACCGGTCGACGTTCTGCTTGCGCGTCGCTTCGTCTGGGCTCAATTCCGGCTCGTCGGGCAGGCATTCAAAGTAGACGCCGTCGAGGCCGTTCTCCCGCGCGCGTTCGCGCACCTGCGCGTACAAGGCCGCGCCGACGCCGCCGCCGCTTCCGCCTTTCGGCGTCGAGATGAGTTCAAGATACCCGAACGCCAGTTTGGGATCGAACAACAGGATCGCGAAACCGCGCAGCCGGCCGCGCCCGTCCTCGGCCACAAGCACCAAGGTCACGAACTGGTGCGACAGCGGGTCGCTGATTTGCGCCGGCAGTTTTTCGATGTCCCGTTCCGGCATCTGCGGAAATTGCTCGCGGATGATCGACTGGATCTCGATCAGCGTGCGTCGGTTGGCGGGCGCCGTGGCGTCGGTCAGAGTGCGAATGCGGAACATGGGGTCGCTTGATGAGGGTGCGCCGCGGCGACGATGTCGTCGATCGCTTGAACGTACGACAGCCCGGCGGCGTCGACCGCGGCCGCGAACCCGGCGTCCGGCGCCAGACACGGGTTTGCATTGAACTCCAGGATGTAAACTTCGCCGGCTTCATCGACTCGGACGTCGATCCGCGCGTAGCCGCGCAAGCCGGCGGCGCGCCAACAGTCGAGCGCCGCCGCTTCAAGTTTCCCGGCGAGGTCCGGCTCGAGGGATTCGACGCCGAACCGTCGCTGCAGGAGGCGGTAGGACGCGGAGTCTTCCGACCACTTTGCGGTGTAGTCGACGATCGGCAGAATGCCCGGCGGCAGCGCGTCGAAACGCATTTCCGCCATCGGCAGGACGACCGGCTCGTGGTCGCGTTCGAGCACGGACACGTTGAATTCGCGGCCGGCGATG
>JAJFFL010000125.1 GCA_021776705.1 Alphaproteobacteria bacterium | reverse complement strand
GCCAACGCGGCCCACACCGGACACACCATGGCTCCCGCAAGCCCCATAAGGAGCACGCCGGAGATCAAAACCCCGGGTCGGAAATCGGGCATTTAGCCCCGCTGGCCCCTCAGTTCGGGCGACGACGGGCGGGCTCGTAAGGGCTGTCGAGCGAAAACGCCGGGATCATCGCCTCGAAAGCTTGCCCGTCGGCGGTGACCATTTGGTAAGCGCCGGACATAAATCCCGACGGCGTCGTCAACGGGGCGGCGGATGTGTAACGAAACAGGTCACCGGGCTTGAGGATCGGCTGTTCGCCGACAACGCCGGCTCCTGAAACCTCCTCGACCCGGCCCGCGGCGTCGGTGATTCGCCAGCTCCGCGCCACTAGCTGGACGGTGTCCTGGCGGAGGTTTTCGATTTCGACCGTGTAGGCCCAAAGGTAGCGGCCTTCCGCCGGGGACGAGCGCTCCTCGAGGTATTCCGGCTCCACGGCGACCCGGACGCCGTCGGTTTCGGCTTCGTACATCGCCCGCTCCTTCGAACGGCGGGGTATGGCGCCGCGGGGCCGCCGTCTCAAGCTTTGGTCTCAGGAACGGCCCGCCGCGGACCCCGCAATCCTTTGCGTCACCGCTGAAATCACGCTTAGGCTGACGGCGAAGGCCATGCGGCCGTGAGGGGGCATGAAAAAACGCACAGCGAAACCGCGCCCGCTGCTCGTCGGCTGGAGGGAGTGGGCGGGGCTGCCCAATCTCGGCGTCGAACGGATCAAGGCGAAAATCGACACCGGCGCACGCACGTCGGCGATGCACGCGTGGCGAATCGAACCTTTCGACGACGGCGGCGCGCCCTGGGTCGCGTTCGATCTGCATCCGGTGCAGCGTGACAACCGTCGAATCGTGACCTGCCGAGCGCCGGTCGAGGACAGGCGTCGGGTGAAGAGTTCGACGGGACACGCCCAAACACGCTATGTCATTGAAACCACGCTGGCGCTCGGCGGTCTGACGTGGCCGATCGAGCTGACGTTGACGCGCCGCGACGAGATGGGCTTTCGCTTGCTCATCGGGCGAACCGCGCTCCGGCGCAGGGCGCTGGTCGACCCGGCGCGCTCCTACATCGCACTCCCGAAGGAGGGACGTTCCTGATGAAAATCCTGATGCTTGCGCGCAATCCCAATTTGTATTCGCACCAGCGCCTCGTCGAGGCGGCGGAGGCGCGCGGCCATGAGATCGATATCTACGACACGCTGCGCATTTACATGAACATCACGTCTCACCGGCCCGAGGTGCGCTACCAGGGCAAGTCCCTGACCGGTTACGACGCAATCATCCCGCGCATCGGCGCGTCGGTCACCTACTACGGCGCGGCGGTGTTGCGGCAATTCGAAATGATGGGCGTCTGGCCGCTCAACGAAAGCGTCGCCATCGTCCGGTCGCGCGACAAGCTGCGCTCCTTGCAGCTTTTGGCGCGCGAAGGCATCGGCCTGCCGGTGACCGCCTTCGCCCACGACACACGCGCCGTCGACGACGTGCTCGACATCGCCGGCGGCGAACCGGTGGTGATCAAGCTTTTGGAGGGCACGCAAGGCGTCGGCGTCGTCCTCGCCGACACCCGGCGGTCGGCGAAATCGGTGATCGAAGCCTTCCGCGGCGCCAAAGTGAACATCCTCGTGCAGGAGTTCATCAAGGAAGCCGGCGGCGCCGACATTCGAACGTTCGTTGTCGGCGGCAAGGTGATCGCGGCGATGAAGCGGCAAGGCGGCGAAGGCGAATTTCGCTCCAACATCCACCGCGGCGGCTCGGCGACCACGATCAAGATCACGCCCGAGGAACGCTCGACCGCCATCCGCGCCGCGAAAGTCATGGGGCTCAACGTCGCGGGGGTCGACCTCCTGCGCGCCAACCATGGCCCGGTGGTGATGGAGGTGAACTCGTCGCCAGGCCTTGAAGGCATCGAAGGCGCCACGGAAATCGACGTCGCCGGCGCCATCATCGATTTCATGGCGGCCAACCACGGCCCGGCGAAAACCAAGACCAAAGGAAAGGGATGATCGTCCAGGCCCCGTTTCAGATCGGCGAGGAGACCGTCGCCCCAGGCGAGCGGCGGTCCGTGGACCTGCCGGTCAGCGTTCTCTCCGACCATACGCCGATGACGTTGACCTTGCGCATCGCGCACGGCAAGCACGCCGGCCCGACGTTTTTCGTCAGCGCCGCGATTCACGGCGACGAAATTATCGGCGTCGAGATCATTCGACGACTTCTGAAGGCCCCTCAGATCAAGAGTCTAAAGGGCACGTTGATCTGCGCGCCCGTGGTCAACGCGTTCGGATTCATCAACCACACCCGCTATCTGCCGGACCGCCGCGACTTGAACCGTTCGTTTCCCGGCGCCGCCAAAGGGTCGCTGGCGTCGCGCCTGGCGCGCTTGTTCATGACCGAAGTCGTGTTGCGCTCGTCCGCCGGGATCGATCTGCATTCCGCGGCCATTCATCGTGAAAACCTGCCTCAGATCCGGATCGACGCCGGCTCCCAGCGAGTCCGCCAACTGGCCCGCCGCTTTTCGCCGCCGGTGATCCTGCAGTCGAAACTGCGCGAGGGCTCGATGCGCATGGCGGCGCGGGAGAAAGGCATCGACGTTTTGGTCTACGAAGCCGGCGAGGCGCTGCGCTTCGACGAGACCGCGATCCGGCTCGGCGTGCGCGGCGTGCTGCGCGTCCTGCACGAGATGGAGATGATCCCCAGCGACCGCGGTCTGAAACCCATCGTCACCCCGGCGCTGTCGACCAAGAGCGACTGGCTGCGCGCCCCTATGGGCGGCGTTCTTCGCGCCTACACGACCTGCGGCAAAGTGGTGGCCAAGGGCGACGTCGTCGCCGCCGTGGGCGATCCGCTCGGCGACCGCGAGGTCGAGGTGACGACGGACTTCGCCGGACTCGTGGTCGGCCGAACCCATCTGCCGGTCGTCAACGAAGGCGACGCCCTGTTCCATGTCGCCGAGATCGCAAAGCCGCAGGACGCCCATGGGTCCATCGAAAAGCTCGGCGAAGGCTTCGAGGGCGATCCGCTTTTCGACGAAGACGAAATCCTGTGATTGGGAATGTGAGGTGGCCCCGCGCGCTCGGGGGGACGCAGCGCGCGGGGCCTGGGGGGACGGGTTTGATCGGGGAGTATCAAACCCACTGGCGACGGCCGGACTAGGAGGCCGGCGGCGCCGCCGTACTGATTAGATGGTGGACCTGTTCGAGGTTTCAATATCCGCCGGCGCGGCGCCGGCGCCCCGGCCGGATTCGATCAAGTCCCTGACTAAGATCAATCGGGCCGCGGGCCGAAGCCGCCGCCGCCGGGAGTCGCCACTTCGATGGCGTCGCCGGGTTCGACGGTGATCCGGAAGCGGCCCTCGAGAATTTCTTCGGAGCCGTCGGCGCGGATCAGCTTCTGCGCGCCCAGGGCGCCGTCCTCGCCGCCGTCGAGTCCGCGCGGCGCCTCGCGCCGACGGCTGGACAGCAACGCGACGGTCATGGCGTCGAGAAAGCGCAGCCGCCGCACGCCGCCGTCGCCGCCGCGCTTGCGCCCCGCGCCGCCGGAGCCGCGCCGCACCGAATGTTCCTCGACGAGCACCGGAAAGCGGGCTTCGAGAATTTCCGGATCCGTCAGTCTGGAGTTCGTCATGTGCGAGTGCACGACGTCGGCGCCGTCGAAGAACGCGCCGGCGCCGGAGCCGCCGCACTGGGTCTCGTAGTACTGCCGGTTTTTGTCGCCGAACGTGAGGTTGTTCATGGTCCCCTGGGAGGCCGCGAGCGCGCCGGTCGCCGCCAGCAGCGCGTCGACGACATGCTGACTGGTTTCGACGTTTCCGGCGACGACGGCGGCCGGCGACTTCGGCGACAACAGCGAGCCTGGCGGGATGCGGATGTCGAGCGGCGTCAGGCACCCATCGTTGAGGGGAATGTCCTCGCCGACGAGGCACCGAAACACATACAGCACCGCGGCGCGTGCGACGGCGGAAGGGGCGTTGAAGTTCGACGCTTGCTGCGGCGACGTGCCGGCGAAGTCGATCACCGCCGTGCGCGCGTCTCGGTCGACGCGAACCTCGACATGAATCTGCGCTCCGTCGTCGAGCTTCACCGACGCCGAGCCGGACTCAAGTCGGGCGAGGACGCGGCGCACGTGAGACTCCGCGTTCGCTTGCACGTGGCCCATGTAGGTCTGCACCACGTCGCGGCCGTAGTCGCTGACCATGCGCTGCAATTCTTCGGCGCCGCGCGCGCAGGCGGCGAGCTGCGCTTTCAAGTCGGCGATGTTGCGGTCGGGGTTGCGGGCCGGATGCGGACCCGAGGCCAAAGCGGCGCGCACCGCCGCTTCCTGGAACACGCCCGCGTCCAAAATTTTCACGCCGTCGATGCGCACGCCCTCTTCGTCGATCGTGGTCGAGAACGGCGGCATGGAGCCGGGCTCGACGCCGCCGATGTCGGCCTGATGGCCGCGCGCGGCGACGTAGAAGAGGCGCTGGCCGGAGGCGCGGTCGTGGACCGGCGCGACCACGGTGACGTCCGGCAAATGCGTGCCGCCGGCGTAGGGGTCGTTGAGCGCGACCGCGTCGCCTGGCCGCAGCTTCGGAAATCGCTCCAGCACCGCGCGCACGCTTTCGCCCATCGATCCAAGATGCACCGGCATGTGCGGCGCATTGGCGACGAGCCGCGCCTTGTAGTCGAACACCGCGCACGAGAAATCCAGCCGCTCCTTGATGTTCACCGAATGCGCAGTTTTCTCGAGCGTCGAGCCCATCTGTTCGGCGACGCCCATGAATCGCTTGTTGAACAGCTCCAGGCGCACCGGGTCGGCGACCGTGGTCTCGGCGTCGGCGTCGACGTCCTCGTCGAAACGTTCGATGACAAGCATGCCGTCGCTGCGGCGCTCGGCGCGCCAGCCGCGGTCGACCATGATCTGGGAGTTGGCTTCGACGATCAGCGCCGGTCCGTGGACGATCGACTTGGTGCCCATGCCGTTGAGCGCATAGACCGGGCAGGGCGTCCAGGCGCGGCGGTCGAAGATCTTGGCCAGCTGCATCGGCACCGGGCCGCCCTTCTTTCCGGGCACGTTCGGCCGCGCCTCCTTGACGCCCGGCGGCGCGGCGCGGGCCTGCACGCCGACCGACTCGACCACGATCTTGCGCCCGGCCTCGGCGAAACCGAACAAGCGCCGGTGGGCGGCGTCGAAGGTGGCGCGCATCTCGTCGGCGGCGCCGAGGGGCGCCGGGATGCGGGTGTCGGAGCCGGCGTAGCGCAGCCGCGCTTCGGCCTTGGCGATGATGTCTTTGCGCTGCGCGCCTTGTTCGATCAGGGCCGCCTCGGCTTCGGTCTGGAGTCGGCCGGCGAGTCCGCGCGCTGCGTCGGCCCCAGCCTCGTCGAGCTCGGCTTCGAGCCGGCCCTCCTTCCACACCCGCTGATCGGCGACGCCAATGCCGTAGGCCGAGAGGAGGCTGGCGTAGGGATGGATCAAGATCGTGCGCATGCCCAAGGCGTCGGCGACGCGGCAGGCGACTTGGCCGCCGGCGCCGCCGAAGCTGGCGAGGGCGTAGGCGCGCGCGTCGTAGCCTTGACTGACGGAAATCCGCTTCACCGCTTGGGCCATGTTTTCGACCGCGACGGCGAGAAATCCCTCCGCGCACGCTTCGGTGCTGGTCGCCGCCATGTCGGAGGCGAGCTTGGCGAAGCGTTTGCGCGTCACTTCCGGATTCAACGGCCGGTCGCCGTGCGGGCCGAACACCTCCGGGAAAAAGCGCGCGTCGAGCCGGCCGAGCAACAAGTTGGCGTCGGTGACGGTGAGCGGGCCTCCGAGGCCGTAGCAGGCGGGGCCCGGGTTGGAGCCGGCGCTTTCCGGTCCGACCTGGGCGCGCTCGCCGTCGAACTCCAAGATCGAACCGCCGCCGGCCGCGACCGTGTGCACGCCGAGCATCGGCGCCCGCACCGCCCAGCCGCCGATGACCGTGGCTTCGAAGCGTTCGTAGTCGTCGCCGTCGAAGCGCGAGACGTCGGTCGACGTGCCGCCCATGTCGAAGCCGACCGCCTTGCGGTAGCCGGCCTGTTTGGCCGTGCGCGCCATGCCGACGACGCCGCCCGACGGACCCGAGAGCAGGGCGTCGCGGCCCGAAAACGCCTTCGCCGCGACCAGGCCGCCGGCCGAGGTCATGAAGTAGACCGGGGCGCCGCCGAGGGCGGTGACGACGGCGTGGGCGTACTTGCGCACCAGCGGCGTCAGGTAGGCGTCGGCCAAGGTCGTGCGGGCGCGCGGCACGAAGCGCACCAGGGGATCGACGTCGCAGCTGACGGAGATTTGGGAGAACCCGATCTCGGCGGCGAGCGCGGCGAGGCGGCGTTCGTGGGCGGAGTTCTGACAAGCGTGCAGAAGACAAATCGCGAGACTGTCGAACCCGGAGGCGCGCGCTTCGCGCAAGCCGTCGCCGGCGGCGTCCAGATTCAATTTGACGAGCACGTCGCCGAAGGCGCTGACGCGTTCCTCGATTTCGAGCACCTCGGCGTGCAGCACCGCCGCCTTGTCGATGTGCAGGGCGAAAATGTCGGGCCGCGTCTGATCGCCGATCAAGAGCGCGTCGCCGAATCCCTTCGTGGTCACAAACAAGGTGCGCGCGCCGCGCCGTTCCAGCAGCGCGTTGGTGGCCACGGTCGATCCCATCTTGACCGCCGCGATCCGGTTTCCCGGCACCGGCTCGCCTTTGCCGAGGCCCATCAGCCGCCGCACCGCCTCCACGGCGGCGTCTTTGTAAAGGTCGGGGTTGTCGGAGAGCAGCTTAAGGGTTTCGAGGGAGCCGTCGGGGCGCCGGGCGATGACGTCGGTGAACGTGCCGCCGCGGTCGATCCAGAATTCCCACTTGTCCTCGGCGCTGGCGCTTGCGCTCATGCCGCGTATCCTCGCCCGTCGCCGCCGCGTCTGACGCGCGGCGTTCGTTTGTTCCCGTCGGCCTTTTGGAGCCTCGCGCGGATGGTACTATGGCGACCCTTGGCTGAAGCCGCGCGCCGCGTCTTTTCCGGCGAGGCCGACGTCGCGCTCCAGGACCCGGAGCGCGACGCCGCCTTCACGATCGCGGTCATAGGGCTTGGAGCCAAACTCGCCAAGGCTGACGGAAAAGTCACAGCCGCCGAAATTCAAGCGTTTCGTCAGATTTTCCGCGTCACGCCGGACGCCGAGCGTCACGCCCAGCGGGTCTTCGACCTGGCGCAGCAGACGACTCTCGGTTTCGAAAGCTACGCCAAGCAGTTGGCGAAGCGCTGGCGGGCGTTTCCGTCGCTGCTTGAGGACGTCCTCGACGCGCTGTTCTACGTCGCCGCCGCCGACGGCGTGATTTCCGATGACGAAATCGCCTATCTGTCTCGCGTGGCGGAGATTTTCGGACTGTCGGACGGCGAGTTCCGGCGCATCAAGACGAGTTGGCTCGGCGCCGACGCCGACGACCCCTACGTCATTCTCGGCGTCGAACACGACATTTCCGACGCCGACCTGAAGCGCGCCTACCGCCGCATCGCCGCGGCCAACCACCCGGACCGCTGCGCCGCGCGCGGTTCGCCGAGCGTCTGCGAGCGCCTGGCGACCCAAAAAATGGCGGTGATCAACGCCGCCTACACCCGCATCCGCGCCGAACGCGGGCTGGGTGCGGCGCGTTAACGTCAACAAGCGTTTGACGCCGGGGTCCGGAACACCGACATTATCGTTGGTCGATAATGAGGAGCCGATGACCTCCCACCACGTGCATGTCCGACAATTTCGCCTGCAGCCGCGCAGTCTATTGGCGAAAGTGCTGATCGGCGCCCTGGCGGTGCTGTCGGTCGCCGCGGCCGGCGTGCTGGCGATCGCCGCCCTCGCGGTCAGCGCCATCATCGCGATCGGCGCCGGCCTGGTCTGGATCGTCGCCCGGGTCTTCGCACCGCGCGACGACAACGACGACAACGATGGCGATCCGCGCGATCTGGAAGCGCGCAAAGGCCCGCAGGGCTGGACCGTCGACGCGCCCGGGCGCTGAAACCGCCGCAGCACAATCAGCGCTTGCCGGCGCGAGACGCGGCGGGCTAGAGCGCGTCGATGCGCCCGCGCCATTTCCTTCTTCTCAACGCGGTGTGCCTGATTTGGGGCCTCAACTTCGTGGTCACGAAGTGGGCGCTCTCGGGGGCCGGCGACTTCGGCGGCGTGCCGCCGTTCTTCCTCGCCTTTGCGCGTTTCACGCTGCTGACCCTGATCCTGCTGCCGCTGCTGCGGCCCTTGCCCAAGGACTTGCCGCGGGTGCTGCTGACGGTGTCGTGCTTCGGCGCCGCTCACTTCACGTTGTTGTTTCTCGGCCTGCAGCGCGCGACGCCGTCGACCGCGGCGATCGCGATCCAGCTGTTCGCGCCGTTCACGACGCTGCTGTCGATCGTGTTCTTGAAGGAGAGCGTCGGCTGGCGCCGCTGGACGGGGATCGCCATGGCGTTCTTCGGCGTCGCCCTGATCGCCTTCGAGCCGGACCAGACCTCGGTGACCTGGGGGGTGCTCTTCATCGCCGGCGCGGCGCTGGTCGGGTCGATCGGGTCGATTCTGATCAAGCTGGTCGAGCCCATGGGGCCGTTGCGGTTTCAGGCCTGGAACGGCGCCGCGGCGATCGCGCCGCTGCTGATTCTCACCTTGTTCCTGGAAGACGGCCAGGCAGCCGCGGCGCTGGCCGGCGGCTGGCCGTTTGCGGCGGCGATGGCTTACATCGTCGTGCCGGTGTCGATGCTCGGCTTCGGCGGCTACTATGTGTTGCTGCGCCACTACGACGCCTCGCTGATTTCACCG
>JAJFFL010000124.1 GCA_021776705.1 Alphaproteobacteria bacterium | reverse complement strand
CGATTTGCACGTTCATGCTGTCCTATCCGCACACGGATTACATCATCCACGGCATCGACGGCCCGATTTCGTTTTCGACCCAGATGGGCCTCGTGCCGTTCGTCGTCGTGATCTTCATTCTCGGCTTCTTCATGTCGCTGGGCAAAGCGGCGGTCTACAAACACATCCCCGTCTACTACCCCGGACACGTGGGCGCTGTCGGCGGTCTCGTCGGCATGATCGGCGGTCTTGGCGGCTTCATTCTGCCGATCCTGTTCGGCGTCATGAACGACCTCACCGGAATCTGGACCAGCTGTTTCATGCTGCTGTTCGGAATCTCGCTTGTGTCGCTGGTTTGGATGCACTTCGCGATTCGTCGCATGGAGCAGCGCGCCCTCGGCAAAGAGCTGGACGCTCTGCCGCAATTCCCCGAGATGCAGGAAATCCACACGCCCGAGCGGGGAGAACAACTCGGTCCGGTCCTGGAGGACTGGCGCCCCGAAGACGAGGAGTTTTGGAAACAGACAGGCCGGCGCGTCGCCAATCGAAATCTTTGGATTTCAATTCCGGCGTTGTTGCTCGCGTTCGCGGTTTGGATGGTGTGGAGCGTGGTTGTGGCCAAGCTTCCAGCGATCGGGTTCGACTATTCGACGGACCAGTTGTTTTGGCTCGCAGCTCTGCCAGGCTTGTCCGGAGCGACGCTGCGCATTTTCTACTCCTTTATGGTGCCGATATTCGGCGGCCGCCATTGGACCACCCTAACCACGGCGTCGCTGTTGATCCCGGCGTTCGGCATCGGCTACGCGGTTCAAAATCCAAACACGCCGTACTTCTTGTTCCTCGTGTTGGCTCTGCTGTGCGGGTTCGGCGGCGGCAATTTCGCCTCGTCCATGGCCAACATCAGTTTCTTTTTCCCGAAGGCGCAGAAAGGCAATGCATTGGCGCTCAACGCTGGACTCGGAAACCTGGGCGTTAGCGTGATGCAATTTCTTGTGCCTGTGGCGATCACGGCCGGTGTGTTCGGCGCGCTCGGCGGCGAGGCGCAGGTGACGTCGGACGGCGCGCAGATCTGGTTGCAGAACGCCGGCTTCGTGTGGGTGCCGTTTCTGCTGATCGCCACGGCGGCCGCGTGGTTCGGCATGAATGACATCGCCTCCGCGCGCGCCTCCTTTGCCGAGCAATCCGTGATCTTTGCGCGCAAGCACAACTGGATCATGTGTTGGCTCTACACCGGCACGTTCGGCTCGTTCATCGGCTATTCCGCCGGTTTCCCGCTGTTGATGAAAACTCAGTTTCCGGAGCTCAACGCTCTGCAGTTCGCTTTTCTGGGGCCGCTGGTCGGCGCGCTCTCCCGGTCGATGACCGGGTGGATCGCGGACAAGTGGGGCGGGGCGCGGGTCACGTTCTGGGTCTTCGTCGCCATGATCTTCGCCGTCGGCGGAGTTCTGTATTTCCTCGGGATCAAGGAGCAGCCGGGCGCCTTCGTCGGCTTCTTCACCATGTTCATGATCCTGTTCTTCGCTACTGGCGTCGGCAACGCCTCGACCTTCCAGATGATCCCGGTGATCTTGCGCGAAGAAATGCCGCGGTTGATGCCGGGGCTGAACGACGCCGAGAGTGGACGCCAGGCCGACAAGGAATCCGCCGCGATCATCGGCTTCACCTCGGCGATCGCCGCCTACGGCGCGTTTTTCATTCCCAAGTCCTACGGCTCGTCGATTTCGATCACAGGCGGTCCCGAAGCGGCCTTGTGGGCCTTCATGATGTTCTACGTCACCTGCGCAGGCCTGACGTGGTGGATCTATTCGCGCCGGCGCGGACTGCTTCATTCCATCGAACGCCGCCGCAAGCCGGCGTCGAAGAATCCCGCGAGCGTTCCTCAAGGAGACACGGCATGAGCCACGTCCTCAATCGGCTGACCTATTTCAAGAACCGAGTGGGCGACTTCTCGGACGGACACGGAGTCACGACGACGGAGGATCGGACCTGGGAGGACGCCTATCGGAAGCGTTGGCAGCACGACAAGATCGTGCGTTCGACGCACGGCGTGAATTGCACCGGGTCGTGCAGCTGGAAGATCTACGTCAAAGGCGGAATCGTCACGTGGGAAACCCAGCAGACCGACTACCCGCGCACGCGGCCGGACTTGCCGAACCATGAGCCCCGCGGCTGTTCGCGCGGCGCCAGCTACAGCTGGTACCTCTACAGCGGCAATCGTCTGAAGCACCCGTTGATCCGCGGGCGATTGATGAAGGCCTGGCGCGAAGCGCGGGCGGTCCGTACGCCGGTGGCGGCGTGGGGATCGATCGTCGAGAACCCGGCGACGCGGGCCTCCTACGTCAAGCAGCGCGGCCTCGGCGGTTTCGTTCGCGCGACGTGGGATGAGGTCAACGAGATCATCGCCGCGGCCAACGCCTACACGGCGAAGAAACATGGCCCCGACCGGGTGATCGGCTTTTCCCCGATCCCGGCCATGTCGATGGTCTCCTACGCCGCCGGTTCGCGTTATCTGTCGCTGCTCGGCGGCACATGCATGAGCTTTTACGATTGGTATTGCGATCTGCCGCCGGCGAGCCCGATGACATGGGGCGAACAGACGGACGTTCCTGAGAGCGCCGACTGGTACAATTCAGGTTTCTTGATCCTGTGGGGGTCGAACGTTCCGCAGACACGCACGCCGGACGCCCATTTTTACACCGAGGTTCGGTACAAGGGGGCCAAGAGCGTCGTGGTCTCGCCGGACTACAGCGAGGCGTCGAAGTTCGGCGACGTGTGGCTGTCGCCGAAGCAGGGAACCGACGCAGCCTTGGCGATGGCGTTCGGCCACGTAATCTTGCGCGAATTCTATCTCGACCGGCAGGTTCCGTACTTTCAGGAGTACGCGCGCAAGTACACGGACTTTCCGATGCTCGTCCGCTTGATTGAAAAGGACGGGCGGCTCGTGCCCGACCGGTACGTGCGCGCATCGGACTTCGACGACGGTCTGGGCGAAGACAACAATCCCGACTGGAAAACCGTCGCGATCGACCAGAAGAGCGGCCGTCCGGTCGCGCCCTGCGGATCCGCCGGCTTTCGCTGGGGTGAGCAGGGCAAATGGAATTTGGAAGAAAAGGACGCCGGCGGCAGCGACGTCGACCTTGCGATTACCTTGATCGACCAGAGCGACGAGGCGGTCGACGTCGCGTTTCCGTATTTCGGCAATCGTCGCCACGACCACTTTCACGGCACCGACCACCCGGACGTGATGGAGCGACGGGTGCCTGTGAAACGGCTGAAACTGAAGGACTGCGACGTCAAGGTCGCAACCGTCTTCGATTTGATGGTCGCGAACTACGGGCTCGATCGCGGACTCGGCGGCGAATGGACGGCCCAGTCCTACGACGACGACGCGCCATATTCGCCGGCGTGGCAGGAAAAAATCACCGGCGTGACGCGCGACAAGGTGATCGCCGTGGCGCGCGGTTTCGCCGACAACGCCGAAAAAACCGGCGGCAAGTCCATGGTCATCCTCGGGGCCGGCCTCAACCACTGGTACCACATGGACATGAGCTACCGCGGCATCATCAACATGCTGGTGATGTGCGGCTGCGTGGGCCAGTCCGGCGGCGGCTGGTCGCACTACGTGGGTCAGGAAAAACTGCGGCCGCAAACCGGTTGGCTGCCGCTGGCGTTCGGCCTCGATTGGAGCCGGCCGCCGCGGCAGATGAATTCAACGTCGTTCTTCTACGCGCATTCCAACCAGTGGCGCTACGAGACGCTTGGCGTCGACGAAATCCTGTCGCCTTTGGCTCCCGAAGGCGATTGGTCCGGCAGCTTGATCGACTACAACGTGCGCGCCGAGCGCATGGGTTGGCTGCCGTCGGCGCCTCAGCTTCAGCGCAACCCTCTTGAAATCGCCGAGGCCGCCGAAGCCGAAGGGTTGGAGGCCAAGGACTTTGTCGCGCGCGAACTCAAGTCCGGCGGTCTCAAGATGTCCTGCGAGGACCCTGACGATCCCGCCAATTGGCCGCGCAACCTTTTTGTCTGGAGGTCGAACTTGCTCGGCTCATCGGGCAAGGGTCACGAATATTTCCTAAAGCACCTGCTGGGCACGTCGCACGGCGTTCAAGGCAAGGACCTCGGCGCAACAGGTGAACAAAAGCCGCAAGAAGTGGCGTGGCGCGACAAGGCGCCGGAGGGAAAGCTCGACCTGTTGGTCACCATCGATTTTCGCATGTCGACAACCGCGGTCTATTCGGACATCGCCCTGCCGACGGCGACTTGGTATGAGAAAAACGACCTCAACACCTCCGACATGCATCCCTTTAGTCATCCGCTCACCGGCGCGGTGGATCCGCTGTGGGAGTGCAAGAGCGACTGGGAGATTTTCAAGGGGATCGCACGGTCGTTTTCCGACGTCGCGCCTGAAGTCCTCGGGGTTGAAAAGGACGTCGTTCTGACGCCGATTCTTCACGACACGCCGGGCGAGCTCGCGCAGCCCTTCGCTGTCAACCAATGGGACAAGGGCGAGGTTGATCCGATCCCCGGCAAAACCATGCCGTCGGTCGCCGTCGTCGAGCGCGACTACCCGAACCTCTACAAGCAATTTTCAGCGCTGGGCCCGCTGCTGTCGACAGTTGGGAACGGCGGCAAGGGGATTTCCTGGAACACCGAACATGAGGTCGAACACCTCAAAGACCTGAACGGCGTCGTGACGGAGGACGGGCCGACCAAGGGCATGGCGCGGATCGACAGCGACATCGACGCCGCTGAGGTGATCTTGATGTTGGCGCCGGAAACAAACGGCGAAGTCGCCGTCAAAGCGTGGAACGCGCTGGCCAAGGCGACCGGCCGCGAGCACGCGCATCTCGCGGCGTCGAAAGAAGACGAAAAAATCCGCTTTCGCGACGTTGTCGCCCAGCCGCGCAAGATCATTTCGTCGCCGACTTGGTCGGGCATCGAGTCCGAAAAAGTTTGCTACAACGCCGGCTACACCAACATCCACGAACTGATTCCCTGGCGCACGCTCAGCGGCCGCCAGCAGCTCTATCAGGATCATTTGTGGATGCGCGCCTTCGGCGAAACGTTGTGCGTGTACCGGCCGCCCGTGGACACCAAGTCGATCAAGCCGATTCTCGATCAGAGGGCGAACGGCAACAAGGAGATCGTGCTTAACTTCATCACGCCGCATCAGAAGTGGGGCATCCATTCCACGTACACGGACAATCTTCTGATGCTGACGCTGTCGCGCGGCGGTCCGATCGTCTGGATCAGCGAAGACGACGCCCGCGAGGCCGACATTGAAGACAACGACTGGGTCGAGGCGTTCAACATCAACGGTGCGCTGACGGCGCGCGCCGTCGTCTCTCAGCGGGTCAAACCGGGGATGATGCTCATGTATCACGCCCAGGAGAAGATCGTGAACGTGCCGGGCTCCGAAATCACCGGCCAGCGCGGCGGCATTCACAACTCCGTCACGCGCACGGTGCTCAAGCCGACGCACATGATCGGCGGCTACGTCCAGCAAGCCTACGGCTTCAACTACTACGGCACTGTCGGCTCGAATCGCGACGAGTTTGTCGTCGTCCGCAAGATGAACAAGGTCGACTGGCTCGACGAGCCGGTGGCGAACGTGGAGGCCGTGTCATGAAAGTTCGCGCTCAAATCTCGATGGTGCTGAACCTCGACAAGTGCATCGGCTGTCACACTTGTTCCGTCACTTGCAAGAACGTTTGGACCAATCGCGAAGGCGTCGAATACGCTTGGTTCAACAACGTCGAAACCAAGCCCGGCGTCGGATATCCGGACAACTGGGAGGATCAGGCGCGTTGGAAAGGCGGCTGGGAGCGCAAGGCGAACGGCAAGCTGCAGCCAAAAATGGGCGGCAAGCTGGGCGTTCTGTCCAAGATTTTCGCCAACCCTGATTTGCCGGAAATCGACGACTACTACGAGCCCTTCACGTTCGACTACGAGCACTTGCAAAAGGCGCCGGAGTCCAAGGCGGCGCCCACGGCGCGGCCGCGGTCGCTGATCACCGGCGAGCGGATGGAGAAGATCAACAAGGGCCCAAACTGGGAGGAGATACTCGGCGGAGAATTCTCGAAGCGGTCGAAGGACTACAACTTCGAAAACGTTGAGAAGGAAATCTACGGGCAGTTTGAAAACACCTTCATGATGTATCTGCCGCGGTTGTGCGAGCACTGCCTCAACCCGGCGTGCGTCGCCGTGTGTCCGTCGGGGGCGATCTACAAGCGTGAAGAAGACGGAGTCGTCCTGATCGACCAGGACAAGTGCCGCGGCTGGCGCATGTGCGTGTCGGGCTGCCCCTACAAGACGATTTACTACAACTGGTCGACCGGCAAATCGGAAAAGTGCACGCTGTGCTACCCGCGGCTTGAAGCCGGTCAGCCGACGGTGTGTTCGGAAACGTGCGTCGGCCGCATTCGCTACCTCGGCGTCGTGTTGTACGACGCGGACCGCATTGAGGCGGCGGCGAGCGTCGAAGCCGAGACCGATCTCTACGAGAGCCACCTCGACATTTTTCTCGACCCGAACGATCCCGAAGTACAGGCGCAAGCCCGTTTGGACGGGGTGCCGGACGCTTGGCTCGAGGCGGCTCGGAAATCGCCGATTTGGAAAATGGCGATCGAGTGGAGGATAGCCTTTCCGCTGCATCCGGAATACCGCACGCTGCCGATGGTCTGGTACGTGCCGCCGCTGTCGCCGATCCAGTCCATGGCTCAGGCCGGCGCGTTCGGCGAAAGCGGCGCCATGCCAAACGTGCGCGACCTCCGCATCCCGATGAAGTACCTCGCCAACCTTTTGACCGCCGGTGACGAAGAGCCGGTGGCGCGGGCGCTCGAAAAGCTGATCGCCATGCGCGCCTACATGCGTTCGAAGTCGTTTGAAGGCGAGGTCGACGAAACCATACCGCCGCGCGTCGACATGACTGGCGGGCAAATCGAAGAAATGTACCGGCTCATGGCGATCGCCAACTACGAAGACCGGTTTGTCATCCCGACCAGCCACCGCGAGTACGCGGAGAACGCCTACGACCTGCGCGGCGGTTGCGGTTTCAGTTTCGGCGAAGGCTGCGGCGAGCCGAAGCACGCGGTGGAATGGACCGGCCTGTTCGCCAAGGGCTCGTCAAAGGAAAAGGCGTGAGGACGATCATGACCACGACAATCTACAAGGCGTTGAGCGCGCTCCTCTCGTACCCGAGCCAGGACCTCAAAGACGCCGCCCAAGAGATCCGCACCGTCATCGCCGATGCGTCGGGCGCGCCGGCGTGGGCGATCCGTCGTGTCGATCCGCTGATTGGCGATCTTCGCGATCTGGATCTCTATGAACTGCAGGAACGCTATGTGTTTCTTTTCGACCGCACCCGGTCGCTGTCGCTGCACTTGTTCGAGCACGTCCACGGCGAGTCCCGCGACCGCGGCCAAGCGATGGTCGATCTGAAATCATTGTACGCGCAGGGCGGCCTCGAGATCAGCGCGTCCGAGCTTCCGGACTACTTGCCGCTGTTCTTGGAGTTCCTCTCCACACGATCGGCTGAGGAGGCGCGCGCGCTGCTGGCTGATCCGCTAAGCGTTCTCGTGGCGTTGAAGGA
>JAJFFL010000123.1 GCA_021776705.1 Alphaproteobacteria bacterium | reverse complement strand
GATCGCGCCGTCGTGGAGGCCGGCGAGCCACGCCGATCTGAACAGGCGCTTGTCGCCGCTCGTCCCGTCGATCACCCAAAACGGTTCGCCGAGGTTGATCATCAGCTCGACGGAATCGCGCGGGATCACGGCCTCTTCGGTGAACGGCTCGAGGCCGCGGCTTTCCCAAAACTGGTGGGCGACATGGGCGAGGTCCGGCGGCGCGGGCATCGACCGAAAGGTCCAGCGGCCGGCCGCGGTGACGAATTCCCGTGTCGTGATCGCCCACGTCAGCGCCGCGTCCATGCGCCCTCCCTGCGTCCGCGGGCGAGCCTAGCGCGACCTTCGGGCGTCCGTCATCGGTTAACCGCCGCTGAACGCGGCGGGGCGAATTCGACCGTTCGGCCTAAGCCGATTTTGGCGCGCATATGTTCGACTTGCACGCGGCAAGGATGTGATCGACCGGGAGGCGCCCGTGTTCAACTTTCTTTTCAACCCGTGCGGGCGCGTGTCGCGCAAGCAAATCTGGTTGATGTACGTCTTCCCGGTGCTGATCGCCGGTTTTGCGGCCGGGGTTCTGGACGCGGCGGTGTTCGGGTCGGCGCTGTCGGCGGAACGGTTGATCGCCGGCGAGGTTCGCCCGCCGACTCCGGGCTTTACGTTGCTGCTCAATTTGTTTCTGATCTGGCCGTCGATCGCGGTCCCGGTGAAGCGCTTCCACGACCGCGGCATGACCGGCTGGTGGGTGCTGCTGTTCGCCGTCGGGATCGGCTTTTCCGCCGCGTTCGCGATTTTCGAAGTGCTGGCCAACGCCGGCGCCGGCTCGATGGGATCGGCCGGGGTCGCCTTGTTCGTCATGGGCGCGCTGCTTCTGACTCAGTTCGTCATCCTTTACTGCCTGCCGGGCGAGGACGGTTCGAACAAGTATGGGGACGACCCGCGCGATCCCGGCGCGGCGTCGATCGCCGACGTGTTCGGCGACGCCAAGCCGGCGGCGCCGGCGTGGGCGGAGTCGGTGGACTTCAAGGCCGCGCTCGGCGCCGCCGGCGGGCCGCAAACCGGCGCGGCCGCCCCCGCGCCGACCGCGCGCTACGGCCGGGCGCGATCGGCGCCGGCGCCGTCCGAGCCGGTGACGTTCGGGCGCCGCGCCCGCTAGTTCCGGACGCCGCCGGTCCGCAGCCGCAAGATCGCCGCGAACTCGTCGTCGGCGGCGGCGAGGTGGCCCGGGTCGCGCCGATGGATGAGGTTGCCCTCGAGGGTCAACCGCCCGATCACGGACGTCCGGTAGCTCAGCTCAAGGTCGAGTTCGCGCCCGTCCGGCGACGCCGGAACCCGCAAAGTCTGAAACCCGAAGTCGCCGTCGGCGGGGTCGGCGAGGGTGGCGAATTCGAAGCCGAGCGTCCCCGCCTCGACGCGCAGCGGCTGCGACACGCCAAGGCCGACCGCGTCGCCGTCGCGGAACACGCCGTAGCGCACCAGCGACAAATTGAACGCGCTCGAAGTCAAGGCGTCGTCCGCCCGCACCAGGCTGCCGGCGGCTTCGTCGAGCGCCGTCACGCCGAGGCTGGCGCGGCCGAAGATCTCCATGTCCGGCGACAGGGCCCGGCCCGCCTCCAACGAGAACAACGCCGTGCGGGCGCCGTCGCCGAGCCGGAAGGCGCCGGTCGACGCCGCGCCGAGAACGCTGTCGCGCTCGACCAGCAAAGCGGCCTCCAGGCCGACGTCGGCGCCCTTGAGACGCGTCGCGTAGCTGGCCGTGAACGACGCGTAGGAGGCGTCGACCGCGCGGACGTCGTCGAACGGAACCGCGATGTCGTAGTCGCCGCCGCTGGCCGCCAGCGACACCCGTCCGCCGCCGGGCAGCCGCCGCGACACGGCGGCCGACGCGACGTCGCGGTCGGCGACGAAGCCGTAGGTTCCGCCGAGCAAATCGTCGGCCACGAACAAGGCGCGCGCGCGCCGCTCGGCCGGTCCGGAATGGATCAGGGCGTCGCTGGAGAAACCGACCGCGGCGGACATTTCGACGCCGTCGCCGAGGCGGGTGTCGAAGCGCGCGCGCGGCGTCTCGCGTTCACCGGCGAGTTCCTCTTCGAACGGCGCTCGGGCGGCCTCGGGGATTGTTACGCCGGGATCGCGGTGGCCGAAGTAGAAGCGCCCGCCGCCGGCGAGAGTCGCGGAGTAGCCGATTTCGCCGACGTCTTGACGGATGAAGCGCTCGATCGACATCGGCGCCGGGGCCGCGGTCGTGACCCGGTCGGAGAGCCGCAACCGGAAGCCGCGGTCGTAGCGGTCGAAGAAGGTGACGCGGTCGGCGTCGCCGAGACCGGAAAACGCGTCGCCGAACGCCCCCGCCGCGAGCACGCCGCCGGCGATCTCGACCATCCGGACGCCGCCGCCGGCGCGCACGCCGGCGCTGACCGGGCCGATCGGCTGGATCGCCGCGGCGATGTCGAGCAAGCCCCAGCCGAACACGTTGTCGACGCCGGCGGCGCCGAGATCCCGGGCGCTTTCGAGCAGGATGTCGGCGACCTCTATCGCCGTCAGGTTGGGAAACAATTCGCGCAACAGGGCCGCGGCGCCGGCGACGTGCGGGGCGGCGAACGAGGTGCCGTTGCCGAACCCGGACGAGATCGCGTCATTGATCTGCAGCACCCGCACGCGGCTCGGCGCGACGAGGTAGACGTCGCGCGCCACCCCGGCGCGGTCGGAAAACCCGAACATCGCGCCGTTGCTGTCCACCGCGCCGACGATCAACGCGCCACCGAGAACCTGGGCGTCGAGCGCCTGCAGCGCGAACGCGTTGGGGTCGCCGGCGCTGTTGTTGCCGGCCGCGAGCACGATCAGCACGTCGTTGGCGACGGCGTTGCGCATCGCCTGGACCAGCACCGGATCAATGGTGGTGTCGCCGGGAGCGTTGCCGAGGCTGATGTTGATCACGGTCGCGCCGTGGGCGACGGCGTAATCGATCGCCGCGGCGCGGTCGCTGTCCTGCTCGTCGCAGCCGAGCGGGCCTCCGCACGTCGTCGGGTCCTCGATCCGGATGCCGAGAATGTGGGCCTCGAAGGCGACGCCGTGCGGCCCGAAATTGTTTTTCTCCGCCGCGATGATTCCGGCCACCGAGGTGCCGTGGCTCGAGTCCGGGTTGAACAGGCTCGCGCCGCCGGGCCGGGTGGCGATCAAGTCGACGCCGCCGGGGGCGATGTTGGCGTTGAGGTCGATGTGCGATTGGTCGAGGCCGTGATCGATCACCGCCACCGTGACGCCGTCGCCCGTCAGGCCCTGGTTGTAGGCGGCGATGGCGTTGATTTCGCCGAGGCTGGTGTTGAAGCGGTATTCCGCGGTGTCGAAATTTTGCGCCGGAGGCGGCGGAGGCGGGGGCGGCGAAGGCGGGCTGGATCCGCCGCCTCCGCCTCCGCCGCCGCCGCTCGCGCACCCGACCAAGGCCGCCGCCGCAAGCGTCGCCGCCGCGCGCCGGCATGTCGTCACCGCCGTCATCCCTGACCTCCCCGTTTCGCCGCAGTCTGACCGACCTGCGGGCGTTTCGCCAAGGCGTCTTGGTCAGTTGCCGCTCCGATCACTCGGCAGCCCGCGCCGGCGCGGCGAAGACGCGCGCCAGGGCGTCGTCGATGTCGTCCGCGCGGGCCACCAGATCGCGGGCGAACGCGGGCGTGAATCCCTGTTCGATCTGGTGGTCCAGCAGGGCGAAAAACGGGTCCCAGTAGCCGTCGGTGTCGAGAAAGATGATCGGCTTGGCGTGGAGGCCGAGTTGGGCCCACGACAGCACGTCGACGGTTTCCTCCAGCGTTCCGACGCCTCCCGGCAGCACCACGAAAACGTCGGCTTCCTCCGCCATCCGGCGCTTGCGTTCGTGCAGGTTGGGCACCACGACCGTCGGCGCTTCGTCGTACATGACCTCGCGCTGGGTGAGGAATTCCGGGATGATGCCGAGGACGTCGCCGCCGGCTTCGAAGCAAGCGACCGCGACCGCGCCCATCAGCCCGATGCGGCCGCCGCCGTAGACCAGGCGGAGGTTTTCACGGGCGAGGACGGCGCCGAACGCCTGGGCCAAGTCGCGGTGGACCGGATCGCGGCCGTCGGACGAGCCGCAAAACACGCACACAGATTTGGATGTCGCCATCGGTGAGAGGCGCCTTTCTTAATCGATTTCCGGCATATGGCGCCGGTCGTTGCGCGGCTGACCGCCGCGAATTACCGTAGCCGCGCCGGTTCCTGGGGGCGAGGGGGCGGCAGGCTGAGTCTGTGAGTTTGACGACCGAATCACGCAAGTCCACGCCGCACGTTCCACCGCCGAAAAGGCCCCGCTTCCATGGACAATCGCCGTCCCCTGGTCATCGCCTTCATGATCGCCGTCGTGATCTTCGGCGCGGCCGCCGCCGCCTACTTCCTGAGGGACCGTGATTCGACCCTGCGCGGGCCGGAGCGCGTCGCCGCGACGTCGGCGGAGACCGGAACCCCGGTCGACGACGAGACTCCCAAGCCGCTCGCCCAGCCGAGTTTCGACGTGGTGCGGGTCGACGCCGCCGGCACCGCCGTGATCGCGGGCCGCGGCGAACCCGCCGCCGAAGCCGTCGTGACGGTCAACGGCGCGCCGCTGATCACCTCCGAAATCGACAGCCGCGGCGAATGGGTGACCATCGTCGAGGACCCGCTGCCGGCCGGCGCCGTCGAGATCGGCCTGCTGATGCGCATGCCCGACGGACGGGAGATCCGCTCCGATCAGGTCGTCGTCGTCTCCATTCCCGAAACCCGCGACGCCAAGCCGCTGGTCGTGCTCGGACGCCCCGGCGGCGCCAGCGAAGTGTTGCAGTCGCCGCTCGACGACGACGGCAACCCGTTCGCGTTGCTGGCGATCGACTATGACACCGCCGGCGGCGTGATTTTCTCGGGTCGTGCGGAGGCGAACCACCGGGTGCGCGTTCTCGCCGACGGGCGCTTGGTCGGCGAGTCGCGGGCCGACGCGGCGGGCCGCTGGTCGCTGACCGCGACAAGCGCGCTGCCGCCGGGCCGCTACGACCTGCAGCTTGATCAGATCAACGAAGCCGGGCGCGTCACCGCCGTGCTCGCCTTGCCGTTCGAGCGCGCCACGCCGGAAGCGCTGGCCGAGGTCGGACCGCGGACCGTCATCGTGCAGCCGGGCAATTCGTTGTGGCGCATCGCCCGCCGACTCTACGGGTCGGGGTGGCAGTACACGGTGATCTACGAAGCCAATGACTCGCAGATTCGCGATCCGGACCTGATCTACCCCGGTCAGATTCTCGACGTGCCCGGCGAAGGCTGACGCCCGTCTAGTCGAACGCCGCGCACGGGTCGTCGGGATCGAGACCCAACTGTTTCGCCAAATCCGCCGTCGACACCGGCGCCGCGTGCATCGCCATGGCTCGGCCAGCGAGGCGGTCGGCGCGGCAGGCCGTGCGCAGCAAGTCTTCGGCGTAGACCTTCGCGTGGACAAGAATTGAACCATCGCCGGCAAATTGAAGGGCGTCGCTGCCGTAGAGCAAATCGGCGTCCGGGATGTGCAGCGCCATCATCCGCTCCGTCGCCAAGCCGGCGAACGGCAGTCCGACGATGTCGTTGACGTCTCCGTCGATGATCTCGCCGTCGGCCAGGACCCGCAGCTGCGCGTTCGCGCCGATCTCGGCCAGCGTGTCCGGAATTCGGGTGAACGGCGCGGCGAGCAAGCGGCGCAGGATCGGCTCATTGAGATCGAGATGGCGGACCGGAATTCCGCGCGCAATGTATTCGCGGGCGCCGGCGAGATGCGGCCAGGCGTCTGACGTCGACACCACCGCCTTGATCGGCCGGTCCGGAAAGTCGCGGGCGATCCGCTCAAGAACGGTGCGAGTCAGACCGGCCGAAACCGGAGCTTCGATCACGACCAAGCCGTCGCCTTGGTCGACGACCGATACGTTCCATCCGCCCTCGTAGGTGACCACGCCGTCGGCGATCTCCACCGCGTTTTCGGCGATCGGAAAAGCGTCCGGATCGAACGCCGCTCCGGCGTCGGGCAGCGGGTCCGGGCGCGCCAGACGTTCGGCGAAATCGGCCGGGGGATCGAAGCTCACGCCGACGTAGTCGACGTGTCGCCACGGCTGGCCGTTGAGTCGGATGCGGAGTTCGCGCGGAAACGCACGGCCGTCGCCTGAGCGCCACCAGAAGGCGTAGTCGGCGTCCACGACGACATCGCCCCACGCCGACAGCATCAGATCCCCGCGCGCCGCAAACGCCTGCGAGAAGCCGGAGGGCAGGCCGGAGCGAGGGTCCACGAAAACGGTCCAGTCGCGGCCGTCCGCCGTGAACGTGAGCGCGCCGTGGGCGCGCCCGTGACGCACTTGATCCGGGCCGCGGCCGAGGTCGGGAGCGGCGAGGGCGGCGGAGAGAACCGCCGCGGGCGTCGATGTCGAGACGACCGTCGCGGATTCAAGGAACGCCGTCGGCATTCCGCGCCACGTTTGGGACGGATCGGCGGCGAAACGCGTCGCCGATCCGTCGTCGAAGACGCGGATTTCCGCCGCCCCGCCCATGTTGAATTCCGGCAGCGCAGGCATCGTCGTCGTCATCCCGTAGGCCGCGCGCGACCGGGATGAGTCGACCAAAGCGTCGACCTTCGATTCGTACGCGAGCCACGGCCCGTCCGGGCGCTCAGATTGTTCGATCATGTTGACGCGCACGACGGCGGAAACGTCGAGGACCGCCGGCGCGCCGCCGATCCGCCGTAACGCCGCGCGTGCGATGTCGGCCGCTGGGACGCCGTCGAACGCCGGTTCGCTGGAAAGCGGAGCCGTGGCCGGAGCCGCTGTCCCGGCGCAGGCCGCCAAGCTCAAAATCCCCGCCGCAAGCGCGACTCGCGCGCTCCGTCGCACAGACACAATCATGGAGTCCCCCTGCCTCGCCGAAACAAGGCAGGGGTGCCGCCTGGTTCGGCGGGCGTCCACTTAACATTTGTTCACTGTGTCAAATCGCCAAGGGGCCGCCAGGGCTGGCCCCTCGCGCCGTTTCGTCCCATGTAGATGCCCATGTCCGACGCGCCCGCCGATTCCGGAAACTTCGAAGACGTCGCCGCCGGCCGCGCCGGGCTCGGCCGGGCCATCGGGCGGCTGGTCAAGGTTCTGCTTCGTCCCGAGCTCAAGCGCTGGCGCCCGCGGATCGCTCTCGCGCTGCTGGTCACGATCGCCGCCAAGGCCTTCGCGGTCGCCGCGCCGGTGTTTTTCGGCGACGGCGTCAACTTGATCGCCGCCGGCGCCGGCGCCGCGGCGATCGGGACCACGTTCGTCGGCCTGTTTCTCGCCTACACCGGCGCCCGGTTTCTGTCGAACGCCCTGCCGCAGGCGCGCGACGCCTTCTTCGCGCAAGTCACCCAGGACGCGCAGCGCATGATCGCGGTGGAAGCGTTCGAACACGCGCAGAACCTGCCGCTGCAGTTTCACCTCACACGGCGCTCCGGGGCGCTGAACCGCATCATCGAACGCGGCTCGGGAGCGATGGACTACCTGTTGCGGTTTCTCGCCTTCAACATCGGGCCGACGCTGATCGAGCTCGGTCTCGCCGCCGCGGTCCTCTGGGTCCGCTATGGCGGCGGCTTCGCGGTCGCGGCGGTGGCGACCGTCGCCGCCTACGTCGCGTGGACTGGCTGGGTGACCGAATGGCGGGTGAAGCAGCGCCGCAAGATGAACGAAGCCGACTCCGAACTGCGCGCCCGCGCGATCGACTCCCTGAGCAACTTCGAGACCGTCAAATCGTTCGCGGCCGAGTCCCGCGAGACGGCGCGTTTCGATATGGCGCTGCGCGGCTATAACACGCTCTACGTCAAGCTGATGCGGTCGCTGGCCGGGCTCAACATTGGCCAGGAGCTGATCATGAACGGCGGCTTGCTGGCCGTCGCTCTGCTCGCCGGCTTCAGCGCCGTGCGCGGGTCGCTGCAGCCGGGCGACGCCGCGGCCGTGGTGCTGATCCTGATGAACATTTATCGGCCCTTGAACATCCTCGGCTGGGCGTGGCGCGAAATCCGCCAGGGCGTCGTCGACATGGAGAAGCTGTTCGGGCTGTTCGACGTGCCCAACGCGGTGCCCGACGCGCCCGACGCGGCGCCGCTCGAACGCCGCGGCGGCGCGGTGCGCTTTGAGGATGTGCGGTTTTCCCACGAGGGCCGCTCCAGCGGCCTGGAAGGGGTCAGCTTCAACGTTCCCGCAGGCGCGACGGTCGGCGTCGTCGGGCCGTCCGGGGCCGGCAAGTCGACGATCCTGAAGCTGTTGTTCCGGTTTTACGACCCCTCGGCCGGCCGAGTGCTGGTCGACGGTCAGGACGTGCGCGACGTCACCCAGAAGAGCCTGCGCGACAGCCTCGGCCTGGTCCCGCAGGAGGTGGTGCTGTTCAACGACACGCTGCGCTACAACATCGGCTACGCGAAGCCGGACGCGAGCGACGACGAAATTCTCGAGGTCGCCCGCCGCGCCCGGCTCGGCGACTTCATCGCCAGCTTGCCGGACGGCCTCGACACCCGCGTCGGCGAACGCGGCCTCAAGCTCTCCGGCGGCGAAAAACAGCGCGTCGGCGTCGCCCGCGCGATCCTCAAGGACCCGGCGATCCTGATCCTCGACGAAGCCACGAGCTCGCTCGACTCCGAAACCGAAGGCGAGGTGCAGCAAGCGCTCGCCGAAGCCGCGAAGGGCCGCACCACGATCGCCGTCGCCCACCGCCTGTCGACGCTCGCCGGCGCCGACACGATCTTCGTCCTGGAGAACGGCCAGGTAGTCGAGCAGGGCGGTCACGAGCAGCTCGTCGCCGCGAACGGCCGCTACGCCGCCATGTGGGCGCGCCAGGCCGGCGGCGAAAACAGCGCGGCCGCGGGCGGCGCCGTCGAGGCGGCGGAGTAGCCGGAAAACGTCATCGGCGGCCTCGAACTTGCCGTGCCCGGCGCCACCGAGACCCGATTTATTCCGCCAGGAACGTGCGCACGTCCGCGACGGTCCGCGCCGGCGCTTCCTCATGCGGGGCGTGGCCGACGCCGTCGTAGACGACGGCCCGGGATCCGGCGATCGCCGCTGACACGCGCGCGGCGTGCGCGGACGGGATGACGTAGTCCGAACCGCCCCAGAGAATGAGGGTCGGGGCCGTGATCTTGGCGAGCTCCGCGGTCGGGTCCGGCATCGTAAATTCCCGAATGTGCGCGATGAAAGCGTCGCCGTTGCCGCGCCGGCGCATGAGATCGCGCGTTAACGCGAGCCGATTTTCCGGCAGGGCCGAGCGGTCGACGTAAATCAGGGTCGACATCTGATCGACGCCGGCTTCGGGGGCGAGGGTGAGGAACGCTTTCATCGCCGCCGGCGGCTCGACCGGCTCGTCCGTGACGTCGTTGAAGGCGAACACGGCGGCGTCGACGAGAATCAACTTGTCGACCCGTTCCGGGTGCGCCGCCGCGTAACGCCACGCGATCGCGCCGCCGAGCGAGTTGCCTCCGATTGTCGCGTGTTCGACGCCCACGGCGTCGAGAAGCTGACCGAGAAACGCCGCCCGCTCGGGCACGGCGTAACGCTGCTTGGGGTCGGGACCGGTGAGGCCGTGGCCGAGCAGGTCGTAGCGCACGACGCGGTGGTCGCGCGAAAGGTCGGCCGCCCAAGCGTCCCAACTCTCGAGGCTGAATGTGAAGCCGTGAATCAGCACGATCACCGGGGCGTCGGCCGGCCCCTCCGTGCGCACCCGCACCCGGGCTCCGTCGACGTTCACGAAACGGTCCGCGTCCGTGAGGTAGCGCGCTTCCAGTTCGGCCGGGGCGATTCCGGCGACGGCCTGACGGACGAGATAGACCCCGCCGGCGGCCGCCGCGACAGCGACGATGGCGAGGATCACGAGGACGCGCTTCATGTCGAACTCCAGCTCGCAAGGGCCGCGGCCGGGCGGGGGAGGCCGCCCGGCCGCTTCGTCGGCCTTAGTAGCGGAACTCCAGCGACGCCGTGAAGGTCCGCGGCGGCGCGTAGAAGTTCGAGTAGGCGCTGTCGGCGCCGAGACGGCTGGCGGTCAGGAAGTTGTACAGCGCCACGCGGATTTCTTCGTCGCCCAAGTTGCGGCCGTGCACGCCGAACCGCCAACGGTCGTCGGCGCTCGTCCATACGGCGCTGGCGTCGAACACGGTGCGCGCCTCCGGCTCCAGGCTTGGTCCGCCGGCGGGATAACTGGCGATTGCGCCGGGGGCGAAGCCATCGTTGGTGATGTTGAAGATGTAGTAATCGTCGCGGTAGTTGGCGGAGCCAGACACTTGGATCTCGCCGCGGTTGTCGGGAAGGTCACGCGTGTAAATCAAGCTCAAGGCCCCGGTCAGCTCGGGCGTGTTTTGCACCACGAACGAACTCGACTGGTCGACCAGATCGCCGGTGACCGGGTCAGGGGCGAGGATCTCGGTGATCTCGGCGTCGATGTAGCCGAGAGAGAACGTCGCCGTGAAATCGCTGGAGATGTACCAGGCGCCTTCGACTTCCACCCCGGTGTATTCCGACGCGCCGGCGTTGAGGACGATCGATTGGAACGTGTCGTTGATGTCGTCGTTGTCGGAGTCCGCGCCCTGCTGCAGCGTGATCTGCTGGTCGGTGTAGTCGGCGAAGAAGACGGCGGTGTTCAAGTCCAGCGCGCCGTTGAAAAACGTTCCCTTGGCCCCGAGTTCGTAGGAATCGACCGTCTCAGGCGCGAACCCCGCTTGAACACGTCCGGACGGGTCAAGGTCGGTGCGCCCGCGCGGGTCGAAGCCGCCCGATTTGAAGCCCTGCGAAAAGCTGGCGTAGAGGTTGAGGTCGTCCGAAGCCGCGAACGACAGCGACGCGTGCGGCGTGAACTTGGTGTCGGTACGCTCCAAGCCGACGAGATTGGTGCGGACCGAAGCCAGCGTCGATTTCGTGTTGCTCGGATCAAAAGTCCCGGTGCCGAGACCGAACCACAATTCGTTGCGGATGTCGGCGACGGTCTTGTCCTCGGTGTAGCGGCCGCCGAGCGAGAAGCTCCAGCGATCGTTGATGTCGAAGGTGACGTCGGCGTAGGCCGCGATGGATTCCTTGTCGACGTCGCCGGCCGTGTAGGCGGACAGCGCGGTCCCGAAGCCGGGTGCGACTTCCTGAAAGATGGCGTCGAATTCGCCGGCCGCATTGGCGTCGAGATAGTAGACGCCGGCGACGCCGGCCCAACGGCCGGTCTCGAACAGGATCTGAAACTCCTGCGTGAATTGGTCGTCGCGGTAGCGCGCCGGCACGTCAAAGTCGGGTTCCGGCAAGGCGTCGAAGTCGATCGGCGTGCTGGTTTCGCCTTCGCGGTAGGCGGTGATCGATTTTAACGTCACAGCGTCGTTGAAGTCCCATTCGCCGAGCAGGGAGAAACCCTTGGTTTCGACGTCGTTGCGGTCGCCCAGACTGCCGGCGGTGTCGAAGATGTCGCTCAGAACCGGTTCGCCGTCCTCGCCGGGAATCCGGCGGTGGCCGTGCTTGGCGTTGGAGTCGTCCTGCGTCCAATCGCCGGTGAGGCGGAAGAACAGGTTGTCGGCCGGAGTCGCTTCGATCGAGATGCGGCCGGACATCGAGTCTTTGTTGTAGTGATCGGCGCCGGTGAAAACGTTTTCACCGTAGCCGTCACGCCGGTAGCGCGCGATGGCGCCGCCGATCGAGAAGTTTTCGCCGAGCGGCGTCGAGCCGGACAAAATCTGGTCGAACTGATTGTAGGAGCCGACGTTGAATTTGGCCCGGAATTCCGGTTCGTCGGAATGGCGCGCGGTAACGTACTTGATCGCGCCGCCGATGGTGTTGCGCCCGTAGAGCGTGCCTTGGGGGCCGCGCAGAACTTCGACGCGCTCGATATCGAAAATGTCCAGCACCGCGCCTTGCGGCCGCGCCACATAGACGTCGTCGACATACAAGCCGACGCCGGGTTCGAAGCCCCACAAGGGGTCTTGCTGGCCGATGCCGCGGATGAAGGTGGTCAGGGTCGAGTTGGAGCCGCGGCTGATCACGAAGGTGACGTTCGGCGCCACGTTTTGCAGATTGGTGATGTCGACCGCGCCGCTCTTGTCGAGCTGATCGGCGGTGACGGCGGTGACCGCGACCGGCGTGTCTTGCAGCGATTCCTCGCGCCGGCGCGCGGTGACCAAGATGCGTTCGCGGTCGTCGTCGTCGAATGTGGCGGCGGCCGCGCCGTCCTGGGCGTGAACCGCGGGCGCGGCGACGGCCAGAGCCGTTGTCGCGGCGCTCAACGCCAGCAGGGCCCGAAATCCGTGCGTCATGTCATCCTCCCCTCAGGCCGCTTCTGGCCCGGTCTTGTTCTGGTTAATTGTTTGATCGGTGGTTCCGCCCATCAGGCCCCTCCGCCGAGCGGCGGGCGACGGCCGCTCAGAATCGATTCGAACCCTTCCGCGAAGAAGGGCACGAGCAGGTCGTATCCGCTGGCGAGATCGCCGGACCGGCACTTGCCGTCCGACAAGCGGTCCATGCGACCGGTTTCGGCGAACGTCAAAACGAGCGCCCCGGAGAAAAAGTGGTAGCACCAGTAGTAGCGCTCGTCGGGCGCCCCTGGCGCGGCGAGCTTCATCGCCTCGATGAACTTGCGCACGAAAGGGTCGAACCTGTCGCGAAAGACCTCCGGCGCCCATTCCGGCGAGGTGTTGGCCTTGGCGAGCAGCTTGAACCAGGACCGCCAGCCTGGGTCGCCGCTTTGCGCGTGTTCAAGGTAGGGGTGCGTGTAGGCGACGATGACGCTCTCAAGCGTCGGCGTGCCGTCGGCGTCAGCGATGCAGGCCGTCAGCGCGGCTTCGCGTTCGGCCATGAACTCCTCGGCGCGGGCGAGGAGGGCCGATGAAAACAGCTGTTCTTTGGAGCCGAAGTGGTAGTTGGCCAACGCCGGGTCGACGTCCGCTTCACGAGCGATTTCGCGCACGGTGACGCCGTGGAATCCCCGGTCGGCGAAGAGTTTCTCGGCGGCCTCCAGAATCCGCGTCCGCGTCGCGTCGGCGGACGGACGTGCGGCGCGTTTGGGCTTTTGGACGGCCTCAGCCAATGCGATCCCCAATGTTTTCAGTCGCGCTCTGGCCGGCGCGTTTTTTCATTCATCGTTGAATAAAAGATTTTTCAGATTTATTCAACGTTGAAAAAACACGACGGGCGACGGACGGGAATCGGAGGAACAAGCGCCATGACATTGGATCCGCACACCAAGGCGCTTCTCGACCGGCTCGCGGCGGATGCGGCCCCGCCGATCCGAAAGACTGGTTTGGCTGACGCGCGGGCGGCGCTGAAGTCGCTGACGATGGAGTTGGACCGTCCGGACACGCCGGGCGTGACCAGCGCGCGGCGGACGGTTCAGGGCCGCGACGGCATGGTGCCGGTGACCGCGCACCGGCCGGACGGCGTCGAGCGCCCACCTGTCGCGGTCTATCTCCACGGCGGAGGCTGGGTGCGGGGCGACGCCGAGATGTACGACCGATTCTGCCGCTACTTGGCGCGCGCCGCCAACTGCCTGGTGCTCAACGTCGACTACCGGCTGGCGCCGGAACATCCGTATCCGGCCGGATTGGCCGACGCCTACGACGTCGTGCGATGGGCGGCCGAATCCGGCGACGAGTTGAACGCCGACGGCGCCCGGCTTGCGGTTCTGGGCGACAGCGCCGGCGGAAATTTCGCCGCCGCCATCGCTCACATGGCCGCCGACGACGGCGTGGCGTTGACGGTCCAGGGATTGCTTTATCCGGCGACGGACCTGCGGCCGGAGTCCGATGACCTCTATCTGTCGAGACGTACCTTCGACGATCTTTACTACTTCCTCGATCTCGATCGACTTCACTGGTACGTCGACGCCTATCTCGGGGACGCCGACGTGGCGTTCGACCCGTGCGTGTCGCCGACGCTCGCCGAAGATCTGTCGAAGGTCGCGCCGGCTTTCGTGCTCACCGCCGGTTGCGACATTCTGCGCGACGAAGGCGACGCCTACGCCGACAAACTCCGCGCCGCCGGCGTGGCGGTCGAGCATCGACGCGTCGACGGCGTGGTCCACGCGTTCATGTCGTTTTCGAAAGCGATACCACTGGCGCTCGAGGCTCAGGCCTGGACGGCGGATCAGTTGCGGCGCGCGCTGCACCCGCGCGCCACCGATGGTCGGCGTCCGGCGCGCTCGAAGGCTGGTCTTCCCGACAAGCCTAACGCCTGAAGGGCGGCGGCCGGTTCGCCGCGCAGCTCCGTCTGAGGCGCGCGTGCGCCCTCGATCCGTTGGCGGGATCCCGACATCAACAACCGTGACCGCGCCGGATCGCGCCGGCGCCTCCGACTTGCGCCGCGCGGCCGGAAACGGCCATTCTCGGGCCTAATGTTGCGGAGGCAGAAATGAATGCGCCATGCGCCTTGTTCGTCGCGTTGACGATCGGACTGTCCGCCGCGGCCGCGGCGCAAGAGCCGGCGGCGGACGCCGCGGCGGCGAGCGACGCCGACGCGGCGCGCGTCGACCCGCCGCTGTTCACCGACACGACGACGCTGCAAATCGTCATCGAGGGGCCGTTGCACACCCTCGTCCGCAACGCCGCCGACAGCACCGACGCGTACCGGGCGACCCTGACGCTGGTCGGCGAGGGCGCCGGCGCGGCGCAATCGTTTCCCATCGATCTCAGCGCCCGGGGCCTGACGCGGCGCAAAGGCGACGTCTGCCGATTTCCGCCGCTGCGCGTCAATTTCGATCGCAGCGAGCAACCGTTGGACGACACCGTGTTCGAGCGCCAAAACAAGTTGAAGCTGGTGACCCATTGCCAGTCGTCGGGCAGCTACGCGCAATACTACGCCCGCGAGTACGTCGCGTACCGGCTGTACAACGAAATCACGCCGGTGAGTTTCCGCGTCCGGCCGCTTGAAGTGACGTACCGGGACACGGAAGGTCGGCGGCGCGAGGAGACGCGGTTCGGCTTTTTCATCGAAGACGTCGGCGACGCGGCGAAGCGCAACGGCTTCAAGAAATTCGACGACGTCAACGAGATCGCCTACGCCCAACTTCACCCCGAACACGCGACGCTCGGCGCGCTGTATCAATTCATGATCGGCAATCTTGATTGGGATTTCTCCGCCGGGCCGTACGGCGACGATTGCTGCCACAACGCGCGGCTCGTCGGCGACAAGGCGGCGACGGACGACTTGCGGCCGATGCCGTACGATTTCGACTATTCGGGGATCGTCGACGCGTCCTACGCCGTGCCGCCGCCGAGCATCAATGTGCGCGACGTCACGGTGCGCCGCTACCGCGGCCTGTGCCGCCACAACGCCGAACTGCCGGCGGCGCGAGCCCGCTACCAGGCCGCGCGCGCCGCGGTGTTCGCGGTGATCGACGGCGACCCGGTTCTCGACAATCGGTCGCGCGGCAAAGTCCGGCGCTACGTTGAAGGATTCTACAAGGTGCTCGACGACGACCGTCGGTTCGAGCGCGACATCGTCGGCGCCTGCCGCTGAGCCTCACTCCGCCGCCGCGCCGCCGCTTTCGATGTCGCTGGCCTCGGCCGCAAGTCGCGCCGCCGCGTCGGCTTCGTTGCGCGCGACAAACTCGGGGAAGCGCGACGGGTCGGGGTCGAGCGCGGCGGTCGCGGTGAGATAGGCCGCGACGCCGTCCGCCGTGCCCGCGTTCATCAGCACGGCCCGGCCGCGGTGGACGACCGTCAGGACGCCGTTTTCGATCACCAGGAACGACCGCGGGTCCTGCATGTCGTCGGGCTCGAAGACGTCGGCGAGGATCACGTCGCCGCCGAAACGCGGCACGATTCCCGGGGCCACCGGCGTATGGCCGACGACGATCCGCTCGACGCCGTGCCGGGCGAGGACCGCGTCGAGGTTGGCGCGTTCGGCCGCTTCGGCGTTGTAGGCGAAGCCGCGGTACCACAACGGGCTGTCGTCGGCCCACAGGATGTCCGCCGCCGCGATGTCTTGCGGCGCGCCGGTCAACGCGGCGCGGACTTCGGCGTTGATGTCGGCGCGCCCGCGGCCGGCGTAGGCCGGGGAGACGCCGGCGTGGACGAACAGGGTGTCGTTGATTTTCACCATCGCGTCATGGCCCGCGACCCAGCCGCCGTAGGCGCCGGTCGCCGCCCAGGCGAGCCGGTGCTCGACCCAGCCAAGCGGATGTTCGGCCTCCCACGCTGTCTTGAACGCGTCGTCGATCACGACCGGTCCTTCGGCGGGAGGATTGTCACGCAGGTGTTCGATCACGCGGTCGTAGTAGCGGCGACGGGATTGTTTGGAGTTTCGCGTCGCGAACGCGGCGAATTCCCCGGCAGTCACATAGCGCAGATCGCCGCCGACGTTCATGGCTTCGTGGTTGCCGATCAAGGCGTGCACGCGGCCGCCGGCGCGCGCCGCCTGACGCTCGAGCTTCATCAGCCGGTCCAGGATCGTGCGCGTGCCGTCGCCACGGTCGGGAATGTCGCCGAGCTGAACCAGGTGCGCGTCGCCGCCGACCCAATCGCCGCGGTTGTTGACGAGTCGGGCCTGGCGCAGCATCGCGTCAAATTTCTCAAGATCGCCGTGGAGGTCGCCGAACACGACGATGCGGTCGACGCCGGACCAGGCCGCGTCGCCGGCCGCGGGTTGCGGCGCGGCGGGGCTGGCGCACGCGAAGACCGCCGCAACGGCCGTGAACAGCAAGGTTCTAATCATCGTCGCGCCTCGCGTAGACCGCGATCCGGGCGGCGTCGCGCGGCCCGGCTTCGTCGACGACGTACAAGCGCCCGTCGGCGCCGACGGCGACGCCTTCGGCTTGCACGTGCAAGGGCGACAAGCGCCGCGCCGCCAGCACGGTTCCGTCCGCCGCCAGCTCGGCGAGGGCGTTCTCGCGCGCCGCGACGACGATCAGCCGGCCGGTCGCCGGATCCACGTCGACGCCGGACGGGCTGAATCCGGCGACGCCGATCTTCGACGCGATGTCGCTCACCGGGACGTTCAAGGCGTAGTCCTCATCCAGCGCTTCGCGCGCCACCGACCAGGATCGAAACGCGGCGAAGCCGTTCAATTCATTCAGATAGGGAGTTTTGCAGGCGACAATGAGGCTGTCGCGGGCCGGGTCGAAGGCGAGCCCCTCGACCTCGCAGACGCCCCGAAGTCCGGTGTCGAAAACTTCGATCGTCCCGACGGCGCCGTCGCCGCCCAAAACGCCGCGGTGCAGCTTTCCGGTGGACGTGATCAAATAGATGCGGCCGAGAGAGTCCTGGGCCACGCCTTCAAAATCGCCGGACGACGGCGGCGTCCCGAAACTGATCGCCCGCCCCATGCGGGCGTCGGCGATGTCGATTTCGTAGATCACCGCGCGCTCGTCGTCGTGGGCGAGGAGCTTGCCGTCCGCCGTCGCCGCGAGGCCGGAGGCCTCCCGCAGGCCGGCGGGGAGCCGCCATTGGCCGTCCGGTTTCGTCGCGAACGCGGTGTCGCCTTCCGGCGGCGGGTAGCGGGGCGGTCCGCCGCAGGCCGCCGCCGCCAAGACCGCCAGCGCGGCCACGCCGGCGCGGCGGCTCACGGGCCCGAAGATCCCGGCGCGGCCGTCGGCGACGCCGAGTCCGGCGCCGCCGGTGCGTCGGCGGTGTATTTCACGGCCTTGAGTTTTTTGTGCGTCATCCACTTGTTGCCGAACACTTGCTTGTTGGTTTCGCGTTCGCCGAAGCGCATCGACCACAACGCCAACACCGTGAGGTTGAACATGATCGAAATCACCGCCGCGATCTCGATGGCGTTGATGCCGCAGGCGACGCCGACCGCAATTCCAGCGAACAGGAACGTGGCGTCGGCGCTGTCGGTGAGCGTGTGGCGAAAGCGGACCCCGGCGACGATGCCCGCCAAGCTGAAAGCGAGGGCCAAGCTGTGGTGCACCATGAAGACGATGCCGGTGATGATCATCGGCAGGATCAACGTGGTGTAGGCGAACGACTGCACGATGTCGCGCCGCCGCCGCGCCCCGAGGTAGACCCACACCACCGGGAACATCAGCAGCAACGACGCCAGCAGGCCGAAAGCGAGCTTGATCGCGTCGGTGGAGTTGAAGCCGAAGTCGAACGTGATGTTGACCGGGTCGAGGACGTCGCCTTGAACGCTCGCGGCGACCCGTTCGAGTCCGCCGACGGGCAACCAGGACGCGCCGCCCGGCACGAGAGTGATGAAGGCGGCGACGGCGAGGCCCAGAAGGGCGTAATAGACGGTCAGCTCCACAAACGGCTTGACGCGCCGTTTGACCATGTCGACGGCGCTTTCGCGCTCGTGGTCGGGCGTTGATTCGGCGAAGGCGTCGTCGCTCATGGCGTTCCCCCGGTGCGGCGCGACGGCGCCAACGATCGCGACGTCCGTCTTTCCACGGACCGATGCTTAGCCCGGATGGCCGGTCGGACGCCACACGTCTGATCGAC
>JAJFFL010000122.1 GCA_021776705.1 Alphaproteobacteria bacterium | reverse complement strand
GTCGCCCCAGGCGACGTCGGCGGCGTTCACCCGCAGCCGGCCTTGAACGCCGGCCCAGGCCGACAGGGCGCGGTGGTCGAGCGTCGTGTAGGCCGCGAACACGTCGGCGCGTTCGAGCGTCAGATCGGCGCGCGCGGCGCTCGGGGCGTCGGCGCCGGCGCCTTCCCAGTGCGGCTCGGCGGCGGCCGCGGCGAGGTGATAGCGGGTCGGGTCCACGGGGTCGCGGACGGCGTTGATCCGCAAGTCGTCGGCTTCCGCCGCGACCACGCCGCCGATGCCGCGGCGGGCCGAGATCCGCACCGCCGAGACGCCGACGCGAGCGACGCCGACGGCGTCGCTGACGACGCTGATCAGGGCCTGCTCGGCGCGGATCTGCAGCGGACCGGTGTCGGCGGAGTCGGCGAGGAAGTCGCCGCCCGGCTCGAGGATGACGTGGTTGAGCTTGAACGGCAGGGCGTGCACATGCAGCCGCTCGCCGCGCCACGACCAGGCCGCTTCGCCGGGCGCGGAGGCCATCGCCGGGGCCTCGAACGTCAGGGTGACGCGGAATGGGTAGCCGCCCGTCGACTGGCTCGACCAGTCGACCGTGTAGCCGGCCGCGCGCCACGCCTCGATCTCGCGCTCGACAATCTTTTCGGCTTCGCCGCGCACCACGTTCCAATAGACCGAGTAGGCCCCGAGCAGGGCCGTCAGGATCGCGAAGGGAATCCAGATCCGGGAGCGGATCACGTCGCGTCACCCGTCGTGGCGCCGGCCGCGAGCGCGGCGGACGCGGTTTCGATGCGTTCGTGCAGCGTGGTCATGAACGTCGCCCGGTCAAGGCCGGGCTCCAGCGGCTCGAGGATTTCGACGACGATGCGCCCCGGCGTGCGGTCGACGCCCTTGCCCGGCCAGCAAAGGCCGGAGTTGAGCGCGATCGGCACGCACGGCACGCCCAGGTCCTTGTACAGCGCCGCGACGCCCGGCTTGTAGTCGACGCGGTCGCCGGGATTGGTGCGGGTGCCTTCGGGAAAGATCAGGATCTGACGGCCGTCGGCGGCGCGCGCGCGGGCGTCCTTGAGCAACGTGCGCAACGCCGCGGCGTTGGCGGCGCGGTCGACGACGATGTTCTGCATCTTCATCGCGTACCAGCCGAAGATCGGCAGATAGGACAGCTCCTTCTTGAGGATGATCGCCGGGTCGGCGAGGAACGTCCACGGCGCCAGGGTGTCGAACATCGACTGGTGCTTGGACGCGATCAGCGCTCCGCCCGCCGGCACGTGTTCGAGTCCGCGCACCTCCCAGGTGATCCCGCAAATCGCGCGCAGGCCCCAGAACACCAGCTTCAACCACGCGTCGAGGCACGCCCGCGACCACGTCCGCGGGCCCAACAGCGCCGGCGCGCAGGCGATCCCCATGACCACGAGCAGGCCGTACATCCAAACCACGAACGCGAGCGACCGGAGCCGGTTCATCGGTCCGCCGCGGCGGGGTCGCCCTTTACGGTTTCGCGCACCAGGATGACGACGAACTTGACGTATTCCAGCGACAGCCGCCGCAACGTCGTCGGGTCGCGCCACCACGGGTAGGCGCCGGACGCGTTGGCGCGCACCGGGTAGGCGATCAGTTCGACGCCCTCGGCGACGCTGCGCAGTTCGATCAAGCTGCGCGGCATGTGAAAGTCCGACGTCACCACGATCAGCGACGTGTAGCCGTGTTCGCGCGCCCATTCGGCGACTTCGTGCGCGTTGCCGATCGTCGAGGTCGCCCGGCGGCCGAGATCGACGCAGCAGTCGAACAGCGCCGCCTCGGCGCCGGCGAGCGCGCGGATGTCCTCGGCGGTGGTCTTCGGGTTGACGCCGGACACCAGCAGCCGCTGCGCGCGGCCGTCGGTCAGCAGCTGCGCCGCGGTGGCGATCCGCGCGCCGCCGCCGCCGGTCAGCGCCACGACCCCGTCGGCCTGCGCCTGCGCCGGCGGCGTGGCGTTGGTCGTCCACGCCGCGAACGCGCCGAAACCGCCGACGAAGGCGAAGGCGAACAAAACCACGAAGTAGCGGAGCACGCGTCGCATGCCTCAATAAGTCCGGCGCAATTCTTTCAACACGGTCTCCCGCGCCGTCATCGCGGCCACGAACGCCGAGACGAGCGGCGCGCTGGCGAGGATGATGACGTCCGCCGGCGCAAAGGAAAAGCGTGGAAGGAAGTTGTCCTCAACAGGGGCGAGACCGCCGGACACGGCCCAGAAGCCGGCGGCGGCGAGGGCGGCGAGGAAGGCGCCCAGTATCCCGGCGCGCACGCCGAGGCCGATGAATCGCCCGGTGAACGCCTTGGCGATGAATTCGTCGCGCGCGCCGACGAGATGCAGAACCTCGACCACGTCGGCGCGGGCCGCGAGGCTGGCGCGGGTGGCGAAACCGGTGACCGCGACCGCGGCGCCGGCGAGCATCAACAACGCCCCGAACGCCAGCGCCCGCACGGCGACCGCGGCGCGCTTCAGGTCGCGGGTCCAGCGGCCGTGGTCGTCGACCCGGGCGTCGAGCCCGGCGGCGGCGAGGGCCGCGGCGATTTCGTCGGCGGTCGCCGGGGCCAGGCGCTCCAGCCGCACGTCGACGACGCCGGGCAGGGGCACGTCGGCGGGCAGACCCTCGGCGCCGAACCAGGGCGCCAGCAGGTCTTCCTGCTCGGCCCGCGTCATCGCCGTGGCGGCGGCGACGCCGGGCGTGCGGGCGACGGCCTCGGCGGCGCGGCGGGCGAGCTCGCTGGGGTCGTCGCCGGCGCGCGGCCGCACCTCGACGGTCATCGCCCCGGACAAGTCCGAGGTCCAGGCGCTCGACGCCGACCACGCCGCGCGCGCCGCCACGCCCGACATGCAGGCCAGCGCGACGATGATCGCGACGACGAAGAACAGCGGCCGGTCGTTGCGCCGCACCGGCGGCAACAGGGCGGCGGAGCGCGTGCGTTTGGCCATCACCGCGCCGCCTTGCCGAGCCGCGTCACCTGGCCGTCGTCGAGGCGCAGGGCCGGGGCGTTGACGGCGCGGATCAGGTCCGGGTCGTGGGTGGCGATCAGGACCGTGGCGCCGAGACGGTTGAGTTCGGTGAACAGGCGCATCAGCCGGCGGCCCATCTCCGGGTCGACGTTGCCGGTCGGCTCGTCGGCGAGCAGGATGTCCGGCTTGCCGACCACCGCGCGGGCGATGGCGACGCGCTGCTTCTCGCCGCCCGACAGGGTCGGCGGCAGGGCGTGGGAACGTTCGCCGAGGCCGACCCAGGTCAGCAGCTCGCGCACGTCCTCCTCGTACTCCCAGCGCTCGCGCCCGGCGACGCGCAGCGGCAGGGAGACGTTTTCAAACACGTCGACATGGTCGAGCAGGCGAAATTCCTGGAACACCACGCCGACCTTGCGCCGCAGGTCGACTTTGCGCCGCCGCGCCGCCCCGGTGACGTCTTCGCCGAACAGGGAGATCAGGCCGCGGGTCGGCGGATGGGCGAGATAGAGCAGGCGCAGCAACGAGGTTTTGCCGGCCCCGGACGGCCCGGTAAGGAAATGAAAAGACCCCGGCTCCAGTTTCAGCGTCAGATCGCGCAGAATTTCCGGCCCCCGGCCATACCGCAGGCCGACGTTTTCGAGGCGCACCACGGGCCCGGTGGGCGGCGGCGCGGGCCTGGACTTCGCGGTGCGGATCGGCGACCTCTTGAGTGAACGACAGGGGGTGATTCGTTCAGCCTATGATACTGACCTGTCCTTCCTGCGCCACGCGCTACTTCGCCGACCTTTCGGGGCTGGGCGACGGGGCCCGCGCCGTGCGCTGCGCGGCCTGCGGCCACGTGTGGAAGGCCAAGGCGGCCGAATCAGGGCCGAAGCCCACCCCCGACAAGGATCCCGAGCCCGACAGCTTGCCGGAGATGGTCGACGCCGGCGACGAAGCCCTGGCCCCGCCGACGCGGCCGCGGGCGCCGCGGTTCCGCTTCGACGCGCGCGCCAAGGGGGCGGTGTCGTGGGGCGCGGCGGCGGCGGTGCTGCTCGCCGCGGTCGGGGCGTCGTACGTCTTCCGGGTCGAAATCGTCCGCGTCTGGCCGAAGGCGGCGAGCGCCTACGCCGCCGTCGGGGTCACCGCCACCGCTTCCGGGCTGGTGCTGGAGAACGTCGCCGCCGACCGCGTGGTCGAGAACGGCGCGCCGGTGCTGCGCGTCACCGCCGACATCCGCAACCCGACCGGCGTCGTCCGCCCGACGCCGTTCGTGCGCGTCACCTTCACCGACGTCGACGGCCGCGAAGTCTTGTTCCAGGACGTCGCCCCGCCGGTCGCCGAGCTGGCGCCGCGCGCCCGCGCGCCGTTCGAAGCCATGATCACCGACCCGCCGATCGACGCGGTGAACATGGAGGTCCTGTTCACCGACCGCCCGGTGTCCGCCGCCGACGTCGAAGACGCTTCCGCGCCGGAACACGCCGACGCGGCCGACGACCCGCACGCCGACGGATAGGGCCGGCGTTCGCGCGGCCCGGAGCTTCATTCCAAAGCGATCGTCATCCCCGGGCTCGACCTGGGGCACCCAGGGCGCGGGTCGGGCCGTCCTTGGGCGGTTGCATTTTCATCGAAAGCGAGGGGTGGGTTCTTGGAAACCGGACAATGATGAAAATCCCCCGTCATCCCGGATGCTGCGCAGCACGTGAGTGATGCGCTGCTGGTCCGGGACCCGGCGGAGCTGAGAGGTTGGCGCGGCGCAGATCGCGACCATCGCCGGATCCCGGGTCTGCGCCGCATCATTTCATGCTGCGGCGCGCCCGGGATGACGGGGAGTGGTCGAACCGGCCAGCAGGTAGGGTGCATTGAGCCTCGCGAAATGCACCTTCCCCATACATCGCATTCAACGCGACATCGCCGAAACGGCCGTAGACGCCGCGGTCCGTCGGGAAGGTGCATTTCGCATACGCTCAATGCACCCTACGCTGGCTAACCGAAGTTCTCCGAAGGCCTCGAAGGCTTGAGTTCTAAAAGATCCTTCAATGCGAGTGAGCCATCACAAACACGCTGAGTCTCGTTGACTTCTCTTCCTGTGTCAGGGTCTTCATAGAAAATGGTGCTGCTAACGAGTTGGCCGCTTTGGTCGAACACAACCCTAGATCTTGTGATTTCAATCAACTCAGATTGGGCTGCCTCGGTGATTTCTTTCGTCTCAAAAGAGAGTTCGCCGTCTTCAGATAAAAGTGTGTGCGCACCTAACGAAGTTGACCAAGATTTTCCTATATAAGAATCAAGATCATATGGTGATGACATGATTAGGGGCAATCTCATGCAAAAAAACTCTTGGTTAGAGCACAATGCAATTGACGTCTCAAAATCACTCATGTTGTAGGTCAGGTTGGAAAGATCAATCCATACTACCTTACGATTGGGGTGTTCGAGGCAAAGAGTTACCGTCGCTTGGGTTTCGGACGGAGAGCATCCAATAGCGGTAAATCCCAACGCGACTGCTATTACTGCACTGCATATTGAATGCATTTAGCAGCCTCCAGCAAATCTAAAGCCAGCCCAGCAGTCCCCGCCAGCTAGCCCAGCTGCACCCGTGAAAGCTCGCGCATTCGCATCCATGGCACCATGAGCTGCTTCGGTCCGGATGGCCACTTGACCATGCATCGTTTCGTGGATCATCAATCGTGCAATATTCGTCGGCGAACTGTACTTGTTCCGACCGGGAAAATCTGTACCGGTAAAGGTCATCCGAAATGCGCGTCTGGTCAAATCCTGACTCCCTGACAAGTCCAGAAATTCGCGGCGCCCTGTATTTCTGTTCATCGCCTCAGCCCAAATTGGTTGGATTGTGGAAACCATTGCAGGTGCCGCGCCCGTACGGTCATTGACATTGATCGAAGAAAGGCGACTCCAAGCCCCTTGAAGACCAGAGCTTCCTTTTTGGCCAATCGAAGCGCCGACGAACTGAGAGACCGATCGGACAACGCTCTTGTTGAAATCGCTTCGAGTTCCGCCAACGGTCTTTCCTAGCGATCCAATATCCAATCCGTTGTTGCTCTTGATGAAGTCAGAAAACTCTTTGCTCAGGGCGTCCACGATATCGCTATCAAGATCGTCATCCTCGCTATTGCCGTCCCCGTTCCCGTCCACCAGGACACATGCTCTTTCTTCGCCTGTGCCAGAACAGACTTCCTTCATCCCTGAGGGATCGATTTTTGTGAGCGGATCGTTGCCGACGTAGGCGTAGAGGTTCATTTGGTCGGCGTAGCCGACGGGGTCGGTTTCCAAGAACCCACCACTCCCCGACGGGCTGAGCGCGCGTTTGGCGCGCATCGCCACCGCCCCTCATGCTGAGGAGCGGACCGAAGGGCCGCGTCTCGAAGCACAGGGGACGGTCGCTCAATCCGCGTTGCGCGACAAGCCGGGCTGCGCCTCCGGCATGCGTGCTTCGAGACGGGCTCCTTCGGAGCCCTCCTCAGCATGAGGGGCGTGAGAGGATTGCGCGCGGAGCTGCGCTCAGAATGACGAAATGAGCGCCGCGCCTAAAACCGGTCCAGCAGCCGCTTGATGTAGTCCAGCTCGTCCCTCGGGCGTTCCGCGTCGCCGGAGCGTTTGCGCAGTTCGTCGAGGATTTCGCGGGCCCGGCGGCGTTCCATTTCGGACGGGATCTCGACGCCTTGCTGGCCGAGCTGGCCGGCGCCGCCGGTCGGGCGGCCGAACGGGTCGGGGGTCCCGAGGCCGTCGGTGAAGCCGCCCTGGTTGGCCTCGCGCTGGGCCTCCATGGCCTCGCGGGCGAGCGCCTCGGCGGCGTCGCGCAGGGCCTCGATGGCCTCGCCCTGGGCGTTGAGCGCATATTGCCCGTCGCCCTCGCCGAGCGCCTCGGCGGCGCGGCGCATGGCGTCCTCGGCGTCTTCGAGCGCGGCGCGGCCGCCCTGGCCGTCTTCGCCTTCCTCCTCGCCGGCGCCGGAGCCGAGGCCGTCGCGCACCTCGCCCGCCTCGTCGCCGAGCGCGCCCTGGCGGCCGGCGAGCCGGCGGCTCGATTCGCCGGACAGGCCGTCGCGCGGCGGCCCGGAGCCGGGCTGGGCGCCGTCGCCGGGCTGCGGCTGCTGACCGTCGCCGGGCTGCTGGCCGGGACCGGGCTGCGGCTGGCCGTCGCCGCCTTCGGCGCCCTCGTTTTCAGCGCCCTCGTTTTCAGCGAACGTTTCGTCCATCAGGCCGCGCTGCTCGCCGATCAGCTCGCCGAGTTCCTCGAGCGCCTCCTGCAGCGCCTGCAGGTCGGGACTCAGCTCGCCGCCGGAGCCTTGGCCCATGGCGAGCTGGATCTGCATGTTGAGCAGCATCTCGCTCAGCGCCTGCAGCAAGCGGCGCGCGTCGGCGTTGGCGCCGGTGGCGGCGAGGTCCTGCAGCGCCTTCATCATCTCCTGGATCTGATCCGCCGACATTTCGCCGCCGGCCGCGCCGGGCAGGCCTTCGAGCACGTCGCCGTTGATCATCGCCTGGGCGACGAGGGCCTCCATGTAGCGGTCGGCGGCCTCCTTGTAGGCCTCCATCAGCTTCTCGATCTCGGCCGGGTCGTCGCCGCGGGCGAGCGCTTCGGCGAGCGCCTTTTCGGCCGCCCGCAAGGCCCGTTCGGCGTCGGCGAGTTCGCCGCCTTCGGCGAACAGGGCGGCGTCCCACAACACGTCTTCGAGACCGTTCAGATCCTCGCGCTCGTCGGCTTCAAGCACCCGGTCGCGGGCGTAGGCGAGCGCGAGCTGCACCTGCGGCGCCGGCTGAAAGATCTCCGGCCCGCGCGAGATCAGGGTCAGGGCCTTGGCGACGCTCTTGATCGCCGGCGGCGCGCGGTCGATGCGGACGTCCGACTGGTCGAGCTGCAGCCGCGGCTCCTGGCGCTCGAATTCGCCGGCGACGCGGGCGGCGACGTCGGCCGCCAGCTCGGCGTAGGGCGCGTCGGTGCGGATCAGGCGCTTGCGTTCGTGGGCGATCGATTTCGCCAGCGGCACGACGAAGACGCGTTCCGGCAAGTCGAGGCGGATGACGCCGCTTTCGCCGACCTGGTCCTTGGCGTCGCGCGCCGTGACCCGCAGCGCGACCGGCAGGCCGGCCCACGGGTGTTCGGTGAGGTCGACGCGGGCTTCGATGCGGCCGCCGGCGGCCGGCGGCTCGAGCGGTTCGACCAACGGCGCCAGGCCGGGGTCGTCCTCGCGCCGGATCTCGAGCGCCGCGTCGGCGGCGCCGTAGTCGTCGTCGACCGCGTAGGTGAACACCAGTTCCTGCTTGCGGCCCTTGGTCGGCCCGTCGGTGATCTCGACCAGCGGCGGGCGGTCGGGGATCACCCGCACGTCCCAGGAAGCGCGGGCGCGGCCGTCGACCGTGAGCGTCGCGTGCTCGTCGAGCGTCGTCTTGGCGATGTAGCTGTCGCCGCCGGCCTCTTCGAACGCCACCCGGGTGCGTCCAGCCGCGGTGATCAGGGACAGGCGCGGCGGGCGCGCGGCGCCGGAGACCCGGACCACGGCCTCGGAGCCTTCCGGGGCGTCGGCGGCGCCGTCGACGGCGTTGAGGAAGATCGGCGCGCGGTTGGTGTAGGCGGGCGGATTGAGCCACGCCTCGATCTTGGCGTCGGCCTCCAACGGCGCAAGAAAGCGCGGGGCGAACGCGTCGCGGACCCGTTCCACGGCCGCGCCGCCGGCGAGCGCCACGCCGACGCCGCCGGCGATCACTAGGACGACGCGCAGCGCCGGGGTGTCGGCCGCGGCGAGGGCGGCTTTCGGGCGCCGCGTCTTGGCGGCCTTGAGCCGGGCGCGCATCCGCTCCTGGTGGGCGCGCCACAGCGCCCGGGCGCCGACGTCGCCGGCGGCCGGCTTGTCCTCGAGCGCTTCGAACGGTCGTCCGGAGAGGCGCGCGTCCTCTTCGACGCGGCGGCGGGCTTCGGCGACCGAGGGGGCGCGGGTGCGGCCGCGTCCGTGGAGGAAGAAACCAAGGCCGGCGAACCCCGAGCCGGCGAGCGCCGCCAGCCGCCACGGGTCGCCGACGGCGTCCCAGACGCCGAACACCGCGGCGACCAGGAACGCGGCCGGAAACGCGACCGCGGGCCACCACAGCGGCACCGCCCGCTCCCAGGCGAGCGCGGCCCACGCCAGGGCCACGGAGACCGGTTTTCCTGCGCGCACGCGGCTCATGCGGTCACCTTAGCAGCTTCGTTCCCGGGCGCCTCTTTACGAAAGCGTCATCCGGCGCGTCAGCCGTCGCTGTCGCTGTCGCTGTCGCCGTCCGCGGCCTCTTCGGCCGCCGGGGCCGGAGTCGGTTCGACGGCCGGCGCGGCCGCCGGGCGGCGGTTGCGGAACAGCTGATTCTCGTCCGGCGGCGTGTCGGCTTCCGGTCGCGGCGCGTCCGGCTTGGCGCGCGCCGTGTCGCCCCACAGCGGCCCCGGCTGGTCCAGGTCGCCCTTGATGCCGCAACCCGGCGCGGCCGCCAGGACCGCAAGGCACGCCAACAATCGGATCATGCCAACAACTCCCTCCACCGCCGCGCCTGTTCGCGCACCCGTTCCGGAGCCGTGCCGCCGTAGCTGGTTCGGCTCTTGACCGAGGCTTCCGGCGACAAGACGTCGAAAACCCCTTCGGCGACGCGCGGCTCGACGTCTTTCATGGCCTCCAGGGGCAATTCGTGCAAGGCGCAGGCGCGGCTTTCGGCGAGCGCGACGAGGCGTCCCGTGGCGTGGTGGGCGTCGCGAAACGCCAGTCCGGCCTCGCGCACCAGCCAGTCGGCGAGGTCGGTGGCGGTGGCGTGGCCGTCGCCGGCCGCCGCCGCCATCGCCGCGCGGTCGACCGTCAAGTCGCCGATCATGCCGGTCATGGCCGCCACGCAGAGGTGGAAATCGCGGATCGCCCGGAAGGTCGCCAGCTTGTCGTCCTGGAGGTCCTTGGCGTAGGCGAGCGGCAAGGCCTTCATCACGATCACCAGGTGCTGGAACGCGCCGGCGAGCGCCCCGACCTTGGCCCGGACCAGTTCCGCCGCGTCGGGGTTGCGCTTTTGCGGCATGATCGACGACCCGGTGGAGTAGCGGTCCGACAGCTTGGCGAAGCAGAACCTCGGGCTCGTCCATAAGACGATCTCCTCGGCCAGCCGCGACAGATGCACCGTGCAGATCGTCGCCGCGGCGAGCAGCTCGAGCGCGAAGTCGCGCGACGCGACGGCGTCGAGCGAATTCGCCATCGGCCGGTCGAACCGCAGGTCGTTCGCCGTCATGTCGCGGTCGATCGGGTAGGGCGTGCCGGCGAGCGCCGCCGCGCCGAGCGGGCACTCGTTCAGGCGCCGACGTGCGTCGGCGAAGCGGCCGGCGTCGCGCGCCAGCATTTCGACGTAGGCGAGGCAGTGGTGGCCGAAGGTCACCGG
>JAJFFL010000121.1 GCA_021776705.1 Alphaproteobacteria bacterium | reverse complement strand
CATGGTGTCGTCTCCCACGACAGGTCGGGGTCAGTCGTCTTCTAGGTTGAAATCAAGCGTCACGACCAAGCCGCGCCGCATCCGTGCTTCGCCGTCGACGACCTTGGGCGCGTACTTCCACTTTTCAACGGCGCGCTCGCTGGCGCTCGAGAAAAGGGCGCTCGTGCAGGTGGCGTTGGCGTTCGTCACCGATCCGTCCGGATTGACGTCGAATGTAATGTCGCAACTGCCTTCCAGATTCCGTTGCGCCGCCCGCGGCGGATAGATCGGCGGCACGCGCACGAGCGGCTGTTCATCCCGGTCGGCGACCACGAAGGCGACGTCGTCCTGATTGACGGCGTCGGGGTCCAAACCGGGCAAGCGGCCCAAGGTTTCCGCCAAGCCTTCGTCCGGGGCTTCGGCTTTGGCCGCCAAGATGCGCGGCGGCGGCGGCGGGGTGTTGATCTCGTCTGGCTTCTCGGGCCGTTCTTCGCGCGTGCGAACGTCGGTGTCTTCGCGGGTTTGGAGGATGTCGATCGTGATCGTTTCGGTCTTGTCCTTAGGCGGCACGCCCTCGGTGAAGATCAGGGCCCGCATCAAGGAAAACAGAAGAAACGTGACCACGGCGGCCGCCGGCACGCCGACGATCAGCCGCATGACGCTCATTCCGCCCATATCGTTCTCCTAATCCTCGGCCGACACGAATTGAACGTCGATTCCGACTTCGGTGAGCGTTTGCATCACCTCGTGCACGATCGAATACTTCGCATCGATGTCGCCCTGGACGATCGCCTCCGCCTTGGGGTTTTCGGCGCGAAGCGATTCCAGAGCCGGTTTCAGGTCCCGCGTCGTGTAGAGGCGCTTGTTGACCCAAATCTCGTCATCCCGCGACACCGCGACCAAGATCGTCGGCTTCACACGGTCGATGTTGGTGAGTTCCGGCCGAACAACCTCGATGCCGGGCTCTTTCACGAACACCGCCGTCACTATGAAGAAGATAAGAAGGATGAACACGACGTCCAACATCGGAGTCATGTTCAGTTCGGCTTCTTCGTCGTCTTGGGCGGATCCGCCGCGTCGCATCGCCATTATGCCGCTCCTCCCGCCAACGCCGGATCCCGGACCAGAAGTCCGGCCGGATTGGCGGTTTTTGCATTGTCATAAACTTTTGTGACGACACCATGGAGGGCGTCGGGGTGGGGTTGAATCGCCACCCCGGCCTGACCGCCCGCTTCGACGATGAACCGCTGCACGTTCGCCGTGACCCGGTCGATGTCGCTGATCTGGCACTCGTTCACCGGAAAGCAGATGAAGATCAGATTGCGGGCGTCGACTTGAATCAAGATGGTTGGAAGCTGCGCCGGCTCCGGCTGATCTTCGGGCGGCGGCGGCGGCACCATTTGGATGCCCTGCTCTTGCAGGAACGTCGCCGTGACGATGAAGAAGATCAGCAGGATGAAGACGATGTCGAGCATCGGCGTCATGTTGACGTCGGCGCTGTCGGCTCCTCTGCGAAGGCGCTTGCGCATCGGCCTCTCCTACTCAATCTCGAGATGGTCGCCGAGCGACTGGACCTTCTTCTTCGCCAACCGTTCGATGTAGTTGGACAAGAAGAGGCCCGACAACGCCGACACCATGCCCGCCATGGTCGGGATCGTGGCTTTCGACACGCCGGCCGACATGGCGCGGGCGTTCGACGAGCCGGAAATGGCCATGACGTCGAACACCTCGACCATTCCGGTCACCGTGCCGAGCAGACCGAGCATCGGCGCGATCGCCACAAGGGTCTTCACGAGCTCGACGTTTTGTTCGGCGGACTGACGCGCCTCCGAAATCAACTGCTCGCGCACGGCGTGGCCTTGAAACCAGCGCCAACGGTCCTCGGTGGTCACCGGATGACCGCCTGTCCATTCCCTCCAGGCGGAGATTTTGTCTTTCTCCATCCGACCATGAGCGAAGCGCCAATACGCCAAGCGTTCAAGAATGAACGCCCACATGATGAACGTCACGATCATGATCACGACCAGCACGTTGCCGCCGGTCTCCAGAAACTCCCGGAGACCGTTGACGGCGACGACCGGATTAAGGCTTTCGAGCATTGCGCCTCTCCTCGGTCGGGGCTAGCCGCGCGCGTAACGTTTCTCGGCGTGACGCGCGACGATGCCGGCGGATTGCTCTTCGATCACTTGCTGAACGCCGCGGCTGGCGGACGCGCAGAAGGAGTGAATGAACAGCAACGGGATGGCGGCGACGAGACCCAGCACCGTCGTCACCAGCGCCTGCGAAATACCGCCCGCCATGATCTTCGGATCGCCCGTGCCGAACAGAGTGATCTGCTGGAACGTGATGATCATGCCGGTCACGGTGCCGAGAAGACCAAGAAGCGGCGCGATCGCGGCGAACAGCTTGATCAGGTTGAGACCGAAATCCAACCCGGAACTTTCCCGGATGATCGCATCGTCGAGTTTCAGTTCGAACGTTTCCACGTCCGCGTTTCGAGCTTCTTCGGCGGCCAACAATATCCGTCCAAGCGGGTTCCCCTTGTTCGGACGATCGGCCTTGCGCGCCTGAGAACGCACGGCGGAGTTGGTGGTGAACAACTGGAACAGCCGAATGACGCCGAACACGAGGCCGATCGCCAGCAGGACCAGGATCACCTTGCCCACGAAGCCGCCTTGGTCGATGCGCTCGCGGGTCGTCGGCGTATCCACCGCCAACCCGATGAGGGTGCCCCGCGTCGGGTCGATCGGTCCGGCGACCAGGCGATCCGGGCTTGCGTTGCTCACAGCCTTTGCGGCGTCGACGATCGCGCTGCGCGGATTGCGGGAAAGCTTCTTAAGCGCCGGCAGATCCGGATCTGAGTTGTCGAAGTCCAAAAAGACCGGCGAGCCGCCTTTCTTGGCGAAAATCGAGAACACGCCGACGCGCGTCACTTCGGTTTCTTCGGTTTCGCCGTTGTTGCCCATGTTCGCCACGCGGGCCGTGAACGTGACGACTTCACGCTGAGCGACCATTTCGCCGATCAGAGTCTTCCAAATCTCATCGAGTTCTGCACGCGTCGGCAGATCTTCCGTCTCAGACAGCGACGAAAGGCCATCGGCGCGGCCTGGGAATTGCGCCGAAACAATCGAGTCGTTCACGACGCCGGAAACGTCTCCGGCGGCCTGCCGGGCGATTCCGAAAAGTTCGCCGAAGTCGCCTTGCTTCACGCGCAACTCCGCGCGCACTTCCCGAATGCGTTCGTCGTTGGTCTCCACGACTTCCGCGAGCCGGTCGCCCTCGGCTTCCAGAGCCGCGAGTTCGTCACGGGCCCGTTGCAGCAACGCCGCTTGTTGATTCCGCTCGGCGCGGAACTCGGCTTCGCGTTGTTGGGCCTCCGCGCTCATCTCCCGGCTTTCGGACTGGATGCGGCGCAGCAGCTCGGCCAGCGAAGCCGCCGGCGTGGTGTCTTGCGCCGCGACAGGCGCGGCGGCGAACGCCGTGACGCTGCTGAAAGCGAGCGCGGCGGCGAACATTTTGATGCGGTTGTTTTTCATCTCGGTCCCCTCACCCTAACCGGCGTTGGCGTTGGTCGGGCCGGGAACCGGCGCCGTGAACACGTCGGGAGAAGCAACTTCCTTGGCCATGCGAATGGCCTTGCGAAGTTCGAGGCGATAAGACCCCGGCAAATCGTCCCAGCTGTTGGTTTCCGAATTCCAGATGCCCAGCTGGCTCTCGTCCTTCGACATATAGAGATACGCGACTCGGCCGATTTTCAGATAATCGACAACCGGTGCGTTTTCGTCGTCACCGAACTTCGCTTCATAGGTCGCCAGCTTGCGCCCGTATTCGGCTTCGATTTGATAGGCTTCGACAATCTTGCGATATTTTTCGGCCGGCGGGACGTCGGGCTGATTCATGAGCACCTTGAGATCAGCCACGCGCTTCTTCCGATCGCGACTCAAGAACGGGATGTCCAGGTTCACAAAGTCTTCCAGACGCCCGATCATTTCGAGCTGCATCGGCAGCAAGCTTTTGCGCACGTTGTCGACTTCGCCGATCTGCACCAAAATGTCTTCAATCTCGGCGTTTTGCGAACGCACGAAAATGCGCTGCTGATCGACGAACAGCTTTTGGCTCTCGATCTGGTTCAAGACCGCGCGGTATTCGCGGTAAAGATCGCCGGTTTCGTCCGCGATGCGGTCGATGCGATCCTGCGACGCCGCGGCGGCGGCGGTCGCGTTTTCAGCTTCGTTGACAGCCGCCGTCAGCTGCGCCATCGCCGGCGCGCCCATGACGAGCGCCGTCGCGACGGCCGCTCCCCGAAGCGCGAAACGCCAAATGCTGGTCATATCATTTCGCCTCATGACAAGACCGACGGCGCGGCGGCCGTTCGCCCCGCGTCGGTGAAGAACCAAGTTTTCAAGGCGATCACCCGCCTCATCCAGCCCCTCGTCGGACACGCGAGCGCCTGTCCGATCGTACGCAAACTCACAGTTCACATTGTCGCTGAGCGAGCATCGCAGCCCCGACCTCGCCCGCGAACGCGCGCCGGTTGACCCGGCGTCTTCATTCCGTTGGACGCTAACTTGAAGCGTCCTTCTTATCAACTCAGTGCGGCGCCCTCGGCGACGAACCGACGGAGACCTCGGACCAACGAAATCAAGCGTCGATCCGTGGCTTAAAAACGTCCTCCCGCCCGCGGCGTTCAATTTCAGGTGATCGGCGTCCGCGCCGGGGTGGCTGGGGCGCCAGGGATCGAACCTGGGATCGCGGGATCAAAACCCGCTGCCTTACCGCTTGGCTACGCCCCAAAACGTCGCTCCGAAGAGCGGAAGACGCGCTCTTATCGTCTCCGCGACTCCAATGCAACGCGCCTTTCGCGCGTCTCCGGGAATGCGGCGTTGCGTCGAGCCTGCGGCGGCGATATACACCGCGGCTTGTCGGAGTATAGCTCAGCCTGGTAGAGCACCGTCTTCGGGAGGCGGGGGTCGTTGGTTCGAATCCAGCTACTCCGACCATCAGCGCGGCTTGACTGAATTCACCGCCTTGAATTTATCGAAATTCAATAAGATAGATGTGGGTTGAACGCGGGGGCGTCCGACACGCGCCCCGTCTTGACGTTTTGAGCGAGGATGCGATGCGACAGTTCTTCATCACCATGGCGGGCGTCGTGGCCGGCCTGTTCGTTTTCGTCGGCGCCGGCGTGGTCTTCATCGCGATGTCGCTGTCGGCCGCTGCGCCGAAGGCGGAGTCCGGCGCCGCGACCGGCGCGGTGCCGCGCACGGCGGTGCTTCGAGTCGATCTCCGCTACCCCTTGCTCGATCAAAACGAACCGTCCCCGTTCGGTTTCAACTCGCCGCCTTCCCTCCTCGACGTCGTCGAGGCCTTCGCGCGCGCCGCCGGCGACTCGCGCGTCTCCGGCGCTTTCGTGCGCGCCAACGAATACGGCATGTCCCCGGCCCAGGCCGAAGAGGTCAATCGGGCGATCGCCGCGTTCAAGGCGTCCGGCAAGTTCGTCATCGCCCACGCCCAAGGGTTCGAGGGCACGTCGGTGACGTCGTACTTGGCGGCCAGCGCCGCCGACGAAATTTGGATGCAGGACACGTCCGCCTTCGTGGCCACGGGACTGGGGGCCGAGACGCCGTTCTTCGGCGGCGTGCTCGAGAAATACGGCGCCGTGCCCGAGTTCGAGCAGTTTCACGAATACAAGAACGCCGCCAACACCTACACGGAGAAGACGTTCACCGCCGCCCACCGAGAGGCGACCGAAGGCTTGATCACCGACCTCTACGAGTCGGCGATAGAAATTGCGGCGGCCGCGCGCGACACGGATCCGGACGCCATGAGAACTTTGATCGAAACCGGCCCGCGATCGGCTGAAAACGCGCTCGCCGCCGGCTTGATCGACCATCTGGGGCATGTCGTCGAGGCGCGTGAACACGCCCTTGAACTGGCCGGCGACGGCGCTCAGTTCGTCGACGTTCAGCCGTATTTGCGCGGCGCCGGCCGGGCCTTTCGCAGCGGGCCGGTGATCGCCCTGATCGCCGGTCAGGGCGCGGTTTCCACGGGCCGCAAGCCGGAGGGCTACTTTTCATCCGGCGACGGCTTCTATTCCGACACCATCGCCGACGCCCTTCTCGACGCCGCCGCCGACAAGCAGGTGAAAGCGGTGATTCTGCGCGTCGACTCGCCAGGCGGTTCGGCGATCGCCTCGGATCAGGTCTGGCATGCGGTCGAGCGCGTGAAGGAGGCTGGAAAGCCGGTTGTGGTCAGTTTCGGCGCCGTGGCCGCTTCCGGCGGCTACTACGTCGCGGCGGGAGCCGACGCCATCGTCGCCAACGCCAC
>JAJFFL010000013.1 GCA_021776705.1 Alphaproteobacteria bacterium | reverse complement strand
CTGAGTGAGTAGGCATGGCGTGGCGTGGGGCATCTGGTCGTGCCCGTTTCGGCGGGGCGGTTGTGTCGGTTTTCGCGCCGATTGTCTTTGCCCGGTAAAATCGATCGGGTCGGATTCTCGGCTCAGGATCGCCGCATTCGGACGCTCGACTGGCGGCCATGTTCGGCAACGCCTTTCAGTTCTTCACCACGCTGGTGGTCCTTGCGGCTTTGGCCGTCATGGTCGACGCGCGCGCCGCCGAATGGGCGGGCGCGCGGTTCGCCGCTTGGTTCGCCGCCCCCGAGATTGCGTATTCGGCCGCGCCGCTCAGCGTCGCGACGCCCGCGCCGCGGCCGGAGCCGGCGGCGTTTGGCGCCTCTGCGGGGCCGCTGACGGCGGCGGAGGCCTGCGTCGCGGTGTGGGCCGCGGTCGACGGCGTCGGCGCCGTGACGCCGCACGGCGGACGCCCGATCGGCGGCGGCGTGCGCGCCGCCGGAACCGCTCCGGCGGAAAAAGATCTCTATGGTTGCGTCGGGGTTAGCGACGCCGCAGGCCCGGTTTTCGTCGTCGCCAAGGCGACGAATCGCGACGTCTGGGCGGCCTCGTCGTGGCGCGTGGACGCCTTGTGCGACAAGCAAGGCGCGCTGATCGGCGGGCGCGCCGACAGCCTGTGCGCGTGGTCGCCGCTGTAGGCCGCCCGCCGGTCGGCTTTTCCGCAATTCGAGATTAAGCTCCTGTTTCGCATTCGGGTTTCGTTAAGCGAAGCACCCGAAGCCGATGGCGATGACGCCTGTTTTGCGTCCCAAATTCTTCGGCGCCGGCATCCACGTCGGTCGAATCGAAATCGAACGGGAGCAGGGGCAATGGCTCGAGCAGGACTTTTCGCGATATGCGCCGGCGTCGCCGCGGCGGCGTGCGCGTATGAACCACCGGACCAAAACCTGGCGCAGCCGGCGATCGCCGGCCCGGTTATGGCGGCGGCGCAGACCTGCCCTCAGGTCGGCGGCGGCGACAGCCACGACTGCGAACTGATGCCGATGCGGCCGGGCGAGGCGTGCCTCGCGGTGTGGGCGGCGTTTCCTGAGTTCGGGGACGTGACGGCCCACGGCGGCTGGCCGCTGCGCGGCGGCGTCCGCCAGGCGGACGAACCGACGCCGGAACCGAACCGCTACGGCTGTTTCGGCTCCAACTCCAAATTCGGCAATCTCTATGTCACCGCGAAGTACCGCGGCGGCGACTACTGGCAACCGGCCGCCTGGCGCGCCGACGCCGCGTGCGGGCCGAGCGGCCTGAAGCGCGGCTACGCGCTCACCCGCAGCCGCGAATGCCAAGGCGCGCCGTTCGACGTTTCGGTGACCACCGCTTCCGCCGACATCACCCGCTCCGGCACGCGCTAGGCGCGTCGGGGACCCTCCGTCCCTCAACAGCAGGCAGGGCCGTCTCGAAAGAGGCGGCCTTGTTTGCGTTTGGGGAAAATCCATCAGTCGACGACGAACACCCAGCCGTCTTGACGCTTCTCGGCTCTCCAACAGACATACCGATTAGCGGGCGACGACATGAGGTGCAAATACTCCGCCGGCCAGTCAGAGGCGTCGCATGTTGCCAAAGTGCAGGCGCAAACTACGCCTTCGGCTTGAAGGCCAACGCGCTCGTAGTAGGCGGGGTCGGCTTCGAACAGGAAGGTCTTGAGCGGCTCGTCCGACCAGTCCCATCCGTCTGTTTCCTGCACGCGCGCGAATTCCTTTAGAATGGATTCCCTTTCCGCTTCGGACATCGACTGAAGTCGAAAATCGTCTTCTTCAGGCTCTCCAAAGTACTCGCGCGCAGACCAGCGAACATGAACCTCGTCGATCTGATCAACCCGGAGTTCCGTGGCACGATCCACGCAGATGAACTCATCTCCGGTGATTGGGTCCGGAACTCCAGTGCAGTGCGCAGAATAGCGACCGACAAGGGTCGATTCTGAAAAACGCATGAAGCGATCCAGGATGCGCCGGAAATCATACGCGCGTGGATCAAGGAACGTGTCTGAATTCGAGCCGTTTTCGCGGCGCGCCCATTCTTCTGCCAATGGAAAGTCAACACCCATACATAGGGGGCGAGTCTGCGTTTCGACGCCTCTGATTGCTGATTGGCAGATGCTGCACGCGCCGCCGCGGCATTCACCAATCGCTCCCCTTACGCGCACGCGCTTGTCGTGAAAGGCCCAGAGGTCTTTCGCGATTTCTTCGAGCGTCGTGTCGATGACTCCGTCGCTGGTCGACACGCAGGCGACGGCGAAGGCCGCCGCGGCGAGCGCGAGCCGCCTCATCCCGCCGCGCAGGTCTCGTCGACGAGCAAGTCCGCCGCCAGGGTTGCGCCGCCGTCGAGGCCGGCGATGAAGGCGCGACCCGCTTCGGCCGCCCTCTTGCTGCGGTAAGCGAAGCAAAACCACGGTGCGTCCGCCGTGCCGGCGTTGGTCAGCGCGTGGTTGCGGGTCAGGGCCGGCACCACGTCGTGATAAAACAGGTGGTGCGCGCCTTCGGCCTCGAGCGCCTCAAATGGAACCAGGAGAAAGGCGCCGGGCGGGCTCGACGCGCGCGCCGCGGCGCGGTCGGTCCAGCTGTCGTCGTCGCCGTCGGCGACGATGATGCAGCCGCTGAGGGCGAAAGCCGTCGCGGCGGCGAAAGCCGACTTAAGATATCCACCCATCAGGCGTTTTCCTTTTCCAGTTGCGGCGTCCACTCGGCGGTGGTCGCCAGCCCGTTCATGCGGGCCCGGTGGCGGAACGCGGCCTGGCCGGCGGCGACGTTCTTTTCCGCGCCCCAGGCCTTGAGCGGCGCGGCTTGCAGAGCGCGGCCGTATGAGAAGGTCAGCTTCCAGGGATGCGGGCCCATGGCGTTCATGGCGTTGAGGTGGGCGGTGGCCTCCTGGTCGGACTGGCCGCCGGACAGAAACGCGATCCCCGGCACGGCCGCCGGCACCGTCGCTTTGAGGCAGCGCACGGTGTTTTCCGCGACCTGCTCGACGTTGGCGCGCTTGGACGCCTTCTTGCCGCAGATCACCATGTTGGGTTTCAAGACCGTGCCTTCGAGCGCGACCTTGGCGGCGTAGAGCTCCATGTACAGGTGCTTGTGCACCCACTCCGTAACCTCGTAGCAGCGGGCCGAATTGTGGTCGCCGTCCATCAGGACTTCCGGCTCCACGATTGGGACGATGTCGGCCTCCTGGCACAGGGCGGCGTAGCGCGCCAAGGCGTGGCAGTTGGCGGCGACCGACGTCGGCGACGGGCGATAGCCGTCGATGTCGATCACCGCGCGCCACTTCGCGAACCGCGCGCCAAGGGCGTGGTACTCGGCCAGCCGGTCGCGCAGCCCGTCGAGGCCCTCGGTGATCTTCTCGCCAGGAAAGCCCGCGAGGTCCTTGGCCCCGGTGTCGACCTTGATCCCGGGGATCGCGCCGGTCTCGGCGATCACCTTGGCCAGCGGGGTTCCGTCGGCGCCTTCCTGGCGCAGGGTTTCGTCATAGAGAATGACGCCGGAAATCTGGCTCGACATGGCGTCCGTGGTGCGAAACAGCATCTCGCGCCAGTCGCGACGGTTTTCGAACGTCGACTCCAGACCGATGGTGTCGAAGCGCTTCTTGATCGTGCCGGTGGATTCGTCGGCGGCGAGAACGCCTTTTCCCGCCGCGACCATTTTTTCGGCGGTCTTGGCCAGCTGTTCGAGGTTCATGACAAGTCTCCCAACAGGTGTCGCCCGGCGTCCCTGGCGGGCGTTTTTCCCAACCCTATCAAACTTTCAGCGCCTTCACCCCCGGCAGTTCGCGCCCTTCCATCCATTCCAGGAAGGCCCCGCCGGCGGTCGACACGAAGGTGAAATCGTCCGCCGCCCCGGCGTGGTTCAAGGCCGCGACCGTGTCGCCGCCGCCGGCGACAGAGATCAAGGCGCCGGCGCGGGTCCGTTCGGCGGCGAAGCGGGCGATTTCGACCGTCGAGGTGTCGAACGGCGGCGTCTCGAACGCGCCGACCGGGCCGTTCCAGCCGAACGTCTTGGAGTCGCTGATCGCCTCGGCGATCAGGTCGACGGT
>JAJFFL010000120.1 GCA_021776705.1 Alphaproteobacteria bacterium | reverse complement strand
CAGGTCTCGCCCGGATCGTCGACGCGATCGACATTCCGCCGTTGGCAGAGACGCCGCAGGACCACGTGCTCACCAAGGCGTTCTATTTGTTGCAGGAGTTTCCCGGACGCTGGCGCGACGCGCCGGTGTGGGTGGAGGCCGACGGCCTCGGCTCCGCGCGCGACGGCGTCTCCAGCGTCATCGTCGGTTCGGCCGACTGGGCCGCCGCCTGGGCGGTCGACGACAACGGCCAACCGCTTGTCGCGGTCACCCCGGGCGGCCCGCGCCAGCGCGAGTTCGCCTATCGGTTCGGGGTCAACCTTGTGATGTACGTGCTCACCGGCAACTACAAGGCCGACCAGGTGCACGTCCCCGCGCTGCTCGAACGGCTGGGCCAATGACCAAGGTCAGGTCGCCATGAACTGGACGCTCACTCTCGATCCGCTGCTGCCGATCGCCTGGGTCGCCGGGCTCGGGTTGGTGGCGGTCGTCGCCGGCGTCGCCGCCCTGCGCAAGCGCGCCGTGCTGCGCCTTATCGCCGTCGCCGCCTTGACGCTCGCCCTGCTCAATCCGGCCCTCGTCCGCGAACAGCGCGACCCGTTGCCCGACACCGTGGTGCTGGTCACCGACGAATCCGAAAGCATGACGATCGGTGATCGCCAAGCCGCGCGGGAAGCCGCCGCCGACGAAATCCGCCGCCTGGTCGCAAACGACGGCGGCCTCGAGATCATCGAAGTCCGCGCCGGGCGCGACGACGATGGCACGCGCCTGTTCGACGCCTTGGCGCGCGCCGTCGGCGAGGCTCCGCGCGACCGGCTCGCCGGCGTCATCGCGATCACCGACGGGCAAGTTCACGACGCCCCGGAAACCGCCAACGCCCTCGGGATCGACGCGCCCGTTCACGCGCTGCTGGTCGGCGACCGCCGCGCCGGCGACCGCCGGCTGGAGGTCCTGCAGGCGCCGCAATTCGGCATCGTCGGCGAAAAGGCGACGTTCAACGTCCGCATCGTCGACGCCGGCGCCGCCCCTGGCGAACGCGCCCTGGTCCGCTTGTGGGTCGACGGCGGCGACCCGGTTTCGGCGACGGCGCCGATCGGCGAGGCGGTCGAAGTCGAAGTCGCGATCACCAAGCGCGGCGCCAACGTGGTCGAAATCGAAGCGGCGCCCGGGACGAGCGAACTGACATTGGTCAACAACCGCGCGGCGGTGTCGGTGTCGGGCGTACGCGACCGCCTGCGCGTTCTCCTGATCACCGGCGAACCGCACGCCGGCGCCCGCGCCTGGCGCGACCTGCTCAAGTCCGACCCCTCGGTCGACCTGGTTCACTTCACGATTTTGCGGCCGCCGGAAAAAGGCGACGCCGCGCCGATCGAAGAGCTGTCGCTGATCGGATTCCCCACCGACGAGCTGTTCCAGGACAAGCTCGAGGAATTCGATCTCGTCATTTTCGACCGCTACAAGCGCCGCGGCGTCATTTTCATGTCGTACCTCGACAACATCGCCCGCTACGTCGAAGGCGGCGGCGCGCTGCTCATCGCAGCGGGACCGGACTTCGCGACGCCGCTCAGCCTCTACCGCACGCCGCTGTCGGCGGTGCTGCCGGCGCGCCCGTCCAACGCCGTCGCCGAGGGCGGCTTTCGGCCCGCGCTCACCGACATGGGCCGCACCCACCCGGTGACGTCGGAATTCGCGCGCACCGGCGAAGACCAGACCTGGGGCCGCTGGTTTCGGGTCATCGAGGCGACTCCGGTTTCCGGCCAGCCGCTGCTGACGGCGGGCGACAGCGAAGATCCGTTGCTGATGCTCGACCGGGTCGGCGACGGACGCGTCGCCCTGGTGTTGTCCGACCAGCCGTGGCTGTGGGCCCGCGGCGTCGAGGGCGGCGGCCCGCACGCAGAGCTGTTCCGGCGGCTGGCGCACTGGATGATGAAGGAGCCGGAGCTGGAGGAGGAACGCCTCGCCGCGACCGTCGCGGACGGCGACGTGCAGGTGTCCCGGCGGACGATGGGCGGCGCGCCCGGACGGGCCACGGTGACGACGCCGTCCGGCCAGGAGATCGAGATTCCGCTGGCGGAGGTCGAACCCGGGCTGTACGCCGGCGCCGCGCCGATCGCCGAGACCGGGCTGCACCGGGTGCGGTCAGGCGACCTGACGACGGTCGCCTCCGCCGGGCCCCTGAATCCAAAAGAGTTTGCCGATCTGACTCCGACCGACGCGGCGCTCAACCCGCTGATCCAAGCCACCGGCGGCGGGGCGTTTTACCTCGGCGACGGGGCCGGCGTTCGGGCTCCGACGGTGCGCCGCACCCGCGCTGACGCCGACCAGGCCGGCCGCGGCTGGATGGGCCTGCAGCGCAACAACGCCTACGTCACACGCTCGCAGGACCGCCGGCCTCTTGCCCCGGCGCTGCTGGCGGTGCTCATCGCGTTGGGCGCCCTCACCGGCGCCTGGGCCCGCGAGGGGCGCTGACGCAACCGGCATGATCGACCCCGGGGCTTCTTCCAAGGCGTTCGACGCCCTGCTCATCGGCGGCGGCCACAACGGACTCGTGTGCGCCTTCTACCTCGCCCGAGCCGGCCTGCGCGTCGGCGTCTTCGAGCGGCGCTCCGTGGTCGGCGGCGCGGCGGTGACCGAAGAATTTCACCCCGGCTTCCGCAATTCGGTCGCCAGCTACACGGTCAGCCTGCTCAACCCGAAAGTCATCGCCGACATGAACCTCGCCGGCCACGGCCTGCGCTTCGTCCTGCGCCCGATCTCGAATTTTCTGCCGACGGACGACGGCCGCTACCTGAAAGTCGGCGGCGGTCTGGCGCGGACGCAGGAGGAGTTCAAGAAATTTTCCGCCCGCGACGCCGAGCGCCTGCCGCTCTACGCCGAACGCTTGCAGCGCGTCGCCGACTGTTTGCGGGCGATCGCCGAGCAAACGCCCCCGAACCCCCGCCGCCGGCTCCGCGCCGCCGTCGCCTCGGCCGCGCAGCTGTGGCCGGTGGCGTCCGGTTCAGCGGAACTGCAGCAAGACGTGCTCGACTTGTTCACGCGCAGCGCGCGGTCGTTCCTCGAATCCTGGTTCGAGTCCGACCCGGTCCAGGCGGTGTTCGGCTTCGACGCCGTCGTCGGCAACTTCGCCAGCCCCGACACGCCCGGGTCGGCCTATGTGCTGCTGCATCACGTCTTCGGCGAAGTGAATGGCGAACAAGGCGCCTGGGGCCACGCCGTCGGCGGCATGGGGGCGATCACCGAGGCGATGCGCCAAGCCTGCGTCGCCGTCGGCGTCGAGATCGAAGTCGACGCGCCGGTGCGCTCGGTCAACGTTCGCGACGGCCGTGCGAGCGGCGTGACTCTGGAAGACGGGCGCGAGGTCGAGGCCGCCCGCGTCGTCTCGAACGTCAATCCCAGCCTGCTGTACGGCAAGATGATCGACTCCGCCGACCTCGATCCGGAGTTCAACCGGCGGATCAAGAGCTGGCGCAACGGGTCCGGCACGTTCCGCATGAACGTCGCCCTGTCGGAACTGCCGAACTTCAACTGCCTGCCCGGCACGCAGCGTCAGGAACATCACCAGGCGGGAATCATTCTCGCGCCGAGCCTGGACTACATGGACGCGGCCTTTCTCGACGCCAAGCGCGACGGCTGGTCGAAGAAACCGATCGTCGAGATGGTGATCTCCTCGACGCTCGACGACACCCTGGCTCCCGCGGGCGCGCACGTCGCCAGCCTGTTTTGTCAGCACTTCGCGCCCGATCTGCCTGACGGCCGCTCCTGGGGAGACGTCCGCGAGGCGGCGGCGGATCACATCCTCGACGCGGTCGACGCCCACGCCCCCAACTTCAAAGCCTCAGTGCTCGGCCGCTCGTTTCTGTCGCCGGCGGACCTTGAAACGACGTTCGGTCTCATCGGCGGCGATATCTTTCACGGCGCGATGACGCTCGATCAGATGTGGGCGGCGCGGCCGATGCTGGGCTTCGGAGACTACCGCGGGCCATTGCGCGGACTCTACATGTGCGGCGCCGGCGCCCATCCCGGCGGCGGCGTCACCGGACTTCCCGGCCGCAACGCCGCGCGCGAAATCCTGGCCGACCGAAGCAACCCGTTGTCGCGCCACGACTGACCGGCGCGATCTGTCTCGACCTGAATGACGGCGCGCACTACCGTCGCCGCCATGGCCACGCCGCCCGAAACCGGATTCGACATCTCCTGGGTCACCGATCCCGAGGCTTGGCGCGTTCGGGCGGAGGCGGCCGCCGCCTATCTGCGCGAACAGCTTTTGACGATCGACGCGGCGATCCAAGCCGGCGCCGCGATCGCGGCGTTGGCCGCCTCATGGCTGATCGCGCACCTGCTGGTGCGGCTCGCGGCGCGCGTCGCCGCCCAGGCCGGCGTATCGCGATTGATGCCGCGCCTGCTCGACTTCGCCAAGCTCGTGATTCCGCCGCTGGTGACCCTGATCGCGCTCTACGCCGCCCAAAACGCGCTGGCGACGGCGGAGCGGCCGATCTATCTGGTGCGCATCGCGGTCAGCCTCGCCGGCGCCTGGCTGATCATCCGCTGCGCCACCCGGTTCATCGGCGACCCGTTCTGGGCCCGCGCCGCGGCCACCGTCGCCTGGGCCGGGGCGTTGCTCAACATCTTCGGCCTCCTCGGCCCCGCCACGCGGGCGCTCGACGCCGTCGGTTTCGAAATCAACGACACCCGCCTGTCGCTGCTGATCGTGCTGCGCGCGGCCGTGATCGCGACGTTGCTGCTCGCGTTCGCCGGCTGGCTGAGCCAAGTCTTGAGCCGCCGCATTCAAACGCTGCCGCGCATCGAACCGTCGCTGCGAATTCTGTTCGCACGCACGCTTCAGGTGGCGCTCATCACGACCGCCGGTTTGATCGGGCTGGCGACCCTCGGCCTTGATCTTTCCGCGTTCGCCCTGTTCAGCGGCGCCCTCGGCCTCGGCGTCGGCTTCGGCCTTCAGAAGATCGTCGCCAACTTCGTGTCCGGCGTCGTGCTGCTGCTCGACCGCTCGCTCAAACCCGGCGACGTGATCCGCATCGAGGACACCTACGGATGGGTGAATTCTCTGGGCTTGCGCTATGCCTCGATCATCACGCGCGACGGCCACGAGCACTTGATCCCCAACGAAGTCCTGATGACCGAGAAAGTCGAGAACTGGTCGTTCTCCGACTCTCGCGTGCGGATCAAGCGCGGGATCGGCGTCGCCTATTCGTCTGACGTTCATCTCGCCCGCAAGCTCGTCATCGACGCGGCGACCTCCATCGACCGGGTCATCGCCTTCCCGGCGCCGGTCTGCCAGCTGAACGAATTCGGCGACAATTCCGTCAATCTCGAGCTTCGATTCTGGATCGCCGACCCTCAAAACGGGATCAACAACGTCTCCAGCGAGGTTCTCTTGGCGGTGTGGGATTCGTTTCACGCCAACGGAGTCGAATTCCCGTTCCCGCAACGCGACGTTCACCTGAAAACCGGCGGTCCGATCCGGGTGAAACTGGAGAACGGCGACTAGCGTTTCGGATCTGGAAAAACACTCCTGCACGGCGACGCGCTTTTCCTGACGCGGCCGGCCGCCCAGCTGCCACGGCGAGGCACGAAACCGGGAGTTCCAACATGATCGAGCACCGCCCCTTCACATCGCTCGGCCGCGTTCAGATGGGTTGGCTGGACGCACGCCACCACTTTTCCTTCGGCCGCTATTTCGACCCGAAGCGCTCCCAATGGGGCGCGTTGCGGGTCTGGAACGACGACGAAATTCAACCGCACTCCGGTTTTGATCCTCATCCGCACCGCGACATGGAGATCATCACCTACGTGCGCGACGGGGCCATCACCCACCAAGACTCGATGGGCAACGAGGGCCGCACCGAAGCCGGCGACGTGCAGGTGATGAGCGCCGGGCGCGGGGTCGTGCACGCCGAATACAACCGGGAAGATCAGCTGGCGCGGCTGTTCCAGATATGGATCGAGCCAACCGAATCCGGCGGCGAGCCGTACTGGGAGGCGGCCAAGTTTCCGGACGCCGGCCGCGCCGGCCAGCTCGTGGTGCTGGCGTCGGGGCGCAAGGGCGATGTCGGCGCCTTGCCGATCCGGGCCGACGCCCGGGTGCTCGGCGCGACCGTCAACGCGGGCGGCGAGATCCGCTACGCCGCCGGCCGCGGCCGGCATGTCTACTTGGCGTTGGCCCGAGGCTCCGGGACGCTTGGCGGTCTGACGCTGCACGAACGCGACGGCGCGGCCGTCAAAGACGTGGATGAGATCGTGTTCAGAGCCGCGGAGACGGCGGAAATCGTGGTCGTCGACGCTCCGTAGGCTTAGGGCGGTTTCTTCTGGGGAAGAACCAGACTCGCGGCTCGCGCCGGGCCTGATTCACGGCTAGCGTCGCGGCTCGTTAACGGTTCATTAACCACAAGAGGCCGCCCGATGCCCGTCGACCGTTTTCGCGCTTCCGCGCTCACGGGTCCCGCCCTGATGCTCGTCGGCTTGGCCGCCGTGGCCGCCGCCGGGGCGACCGTGACCGAAACCACCGAAACCGAAAACGCCCACGTGACGTTGGCCGAAGCCGCGTTGCGCGCC
>JAJFFL010000119.1 GCA_021776705.1 Alphaproteobacteria bacterium | reverse complement strand
CGCCAGGCGCCGCGACGTTCCTGCCGCGGCGCCCGGTCCGGCGAGCGTAAGAATCGCGAACGCGAGAACGCCCAGGGCGATCACCGGCGCGGCGTACTGGCTGATCGGCCGGCGCGCGTCCGGCCGCGCCGGCGCGACCGCCAGGGCGTGCAGAAGCCCGTCGCGGGGCAGTCTCGCGCCGTGGGCGGAGAGACGCAGCTCCACCACGTGTTCGCCCGGCGTCGCCAGCTCGGCCGGAATCGGAAACTGAGCGTCGATGCGCCCGGGGATCTCGGCGTCGGGCGTCGCGCCGGGCCGGCCGTTGGCGCCGAGCGCCGCGCCGTCCCAGGTCGCCTCGACCGCCATGCGGCCAGACAGCAGCAGCGCCAGGGGCGCCGCGCCGGCGCCCTCGTCGAGGTCGAAGGTGATACGATAAACATCGACACCGACGGGCTTGGGCATGGGATACGGATTCGCCAGGGCGACATCATCGAGAGGCGAGCCGTCCGGTCCAAAGGCGGCGACGCGCTCGAAGCCGGTGACGGTTGCGGCGTCTGACCCGCGCAACCGCTCGACGGCGCCGGCGACGATCACCACGGCGACGGCGAGCGCCAGAAGCAAAGCTTGGCGCGCCATATCCGGCGCGCGGCGTTTCAGTTCGTGCATTTCGCGTGATCCCGGAAGCGTTTCGTCCGGCGATCCTAGCCGCGCCGGCGGGCGCGCCCTAGCGTTTGACGCGGCTCGCACGCCGCTGAGGCATTAACAATTGGAAAGGCCGGATCGGATGACGGACTGGAAACCAGGAATCGCGGCCGCCGCCGCCGCCGCCGCCGCGGGGCTCGTCTCGGCCTGCGCCGGCATGACCGCCGGAGCGCAGGAACTCCCCGCCGACCGCGCCGCGGCGATCGACGCCTTCGTCCAGACCTTCGCCGACTACGCCATGTTCGACGGCAACATCCTGATCGACGTCGGCGGCGAGACCGTTTACGCGCGCTCGTTCGGGTTCGCCAACCAAGAGCATCGGACACCGAACACGCTCGAAACGCGATTCCGTGTCGCCTCGGTCTCCAAGAACATCACAGACGTGGCGATCGCGCGACTCGTCGACTCCGGCGCGCTGAAGCTCGACGCGCGCCTGTCCGAGTTCCTGCCCGCGTTTCCGCGCGCCGACGAGATCACGATCGGCATGATTCTCGATCATTCGTCGGGCGTGCCGCACACCAACCGGTTCGAATGGGGCCACGGCGCGATGTCGCTGACGCTCGACGAGCTGGTCGCGCGCCTCGCCGCGGAGCCGCTCGACTTCGATCCGGGAACCGACACCAGCTACTCCAACGGCGGCTATGCGCTTTTGGCGCGCGCCTTGGAGGTGATGTCCGGCAACACCTACGACGCGGTGCTGCGCGACGCCTTGTTCACGCCGCTCGGCATGAACGACACCGGCCACATCGCCGACTCGCGCGCCGTGATACCGAACATGGCGACGGGCTACGAGCCGGGCGAGACCGTCGGCGCGCGCCGCCACACGCGGTTCTACGCCGTCGAGACGCGGCCAGGCGGCGGCTCGCTCTATTCCACCGCGCCCGACCTGATGACGTTCGGCCGCGCCGTGTGCCGCGACGGATTCGTCTCCGACACGGCCCTGACCGAGGTGCTCGGCATGGAGGACGGGGTGCTGCTGGCGCAAGGCCGGTCGCCAAGATGTATTGCGACCAGACCCGCGACATCATCGTCGTCAGCGTGTCCAACAGCTATTCGGTGCCGTCGCACTGGGGCGAGGCGATCGCCGCGCTGGCGACCGGCGAGGCCGAGAGCTGGCCGTGGCCGAACCCGCTGCCGCCGCGCAGCGACGCGCCCGCCTCCGACGCCTTCGTCGGCGAATTCAGCTACGCCGGGCGTCCCATCGGCAACACCCATGTCCGCAACGACGACGGCGATGTCGTCAAGATCGAGCCCTTTGCGTCTTCGCGCTACGCCATGCCGGCGCTCGCGGACGGAACGATCCTGCACACGATGTATTGGCAGATCTGCCGGCTTCAGGACCCGGCCGGAAACGAGATTCAGTGCGACACCATCGCCGGCGAGCCGCTCTACAATTCGACGCTCGTGAGATCGGAGTGACGCTGCCGATTCGTTCGCGGGAGCGGCGGGACTTGGCGTCGAGCGCGTGCGAAGGGTTCGGTCAGATCCGCGCCAGCACGAGGCCGCAGATCAGCGCCGCGAACGCCGCTGTCGTCCAGCCGAGCAGGCGCTCGCGGGCGATCGCCCGGGCGAGGGCGTCGGTCGGCACGTCCTGATTGAGGCGGGCGATCTGGTCGCGCGAGCGCCGCTGGCCGCGGTCCTCGCGCCCAAAACCGAAATTCGGCGCGACGGCCGCGTTCCACAACGCCGCGGCGATCACGTTCCGGCGCGCCCGCGGCGGCCCGTAGGCGGCGACGAGGTAGACGGCGACGCCGGCCAGGGCGTGGCTCGCCGACAGCAGGATCGTCGCGCCCAGAACGTTGACGACGGAAAAGTCCGGGGCCAGCCACAACGGCAGGCCGGCGGCGAGGCAGCTCAAGAAGGCGAGCAAGGGGACCACCCACAGGGCGACGTGGCGGGCGATCGCGATCGGCGCATGGACGTCGGCGTAGAACGCTTCGGCGTGGCGCGGCGCCAGGCCGATCCGTCCGAACGTCGCGGGCCCTTGGTGGACGTGGTCCATGTCCGTCTCGGCGGTTGATCGACAGCCGACAGCTTGCCAAGCGACGGTGAAGACTTGGCTAACGCCGGCCGCGGCGCCTCAGGGCTGCAGAACGTAGGTCCCCGGGGCCGGGTCGAGCGGCGGCAGACCTGCGCTCCGCGCGCCGAGCGACGGCGGCTTGCCGGGCTCGGCGGTCCCGTGCGCGTCGAGCCACGCCGCGAACTCCGGCCACCAGGAGCCGGCTCGGGACGCGGCGCTCTCCGCCCAGGCGTCCGGCGACTGATAGAGATCGTCCGGCGTGTGGGTCGCGATCCGGAGCCGCCGTCCGGCGTGGCCGGGCTCGGAGACGACGCCGCCGTTGTGGCCGCCCGACGTCAGCGCGAAGGTGAACTCGGTGTCGGTGAACAGGCGGTTCTTGTAGACCGAGCGCCAGGGCGCAATC
>JAJFFL010000118.1 GCA_021776705.1 Alphaproteobacteria bacterium | reverse complement strand
CGCGGCCGCACCACCGAACAACGCCCCTTCTAGGCGCGTCCCGCAAGACGCCGCACGGCGGCCTCCAGGCCGTCGAATCCGTCGAGCACGGCGTCGGCCCCGAGATCCGCGAACGGACTTTCCGAATACCCGTGCGCGAGCACGACGCACGGCGCGCCGGCGTTGCGCGCCGCGGCCACGTCGACCGAACTGTCTCCCACCATCACCGCCGCCTTCAGCGCCGCGCGCGAGCCCGCCGCGGCGACGAGGTGCGCGGCGTCCGGCTTCTTCGCCGGGACCGAGTCCGCCCCCACGGCGCGCGCGAAGCGGTCGGCGATGTTGAGCGCCGTGAGCAGCTGATCCGTGAGAGCCTGCGGCTTGTTGGTGGCGATGACCGCGGTCGCGCCGGCGGCCGCCAGGGCGCCGACGCAGTCGAGCGCGCCCGCAAACAGGCGGCTGTCGCGCGCGATGTCGGCGGCGTAGGCGTCGACGAATTGACCGACCTTGTCGCTCAGCCGCGGTTCCGGGATCGCCGTGCCGGCGTTGGCGTAGGCGCGGCGCAGCAGCGCCCGCGCCCCGCGGCCGACCATGTGGCGGACGTCGTCGAGGGGGACCGGCGGATAGCCCTCCGGCACGATCACGGCGTTCAAGGCCCGGACCAGGTCCGGCGCGGTGTCCACCAGGGTGCCGTCGAGGTCGAAAATGACCGTGACTCCGGTCAAATCCGTCATGATCGCGCGTCTCCGGAGGTCGCCTCGCGGTCGGCGATCGGCTAGAAACGCGCCGCCGCCCGCGAGTCGCTCGCGTTGAAAGGACCGCCTCTATGCCGCAACCGCGCGCCGCCGTCATCCTCGCCGCCGGGCAGGGCACGCGGATGAAGTCCGCGGTCCCCAAGGTCCTGCACACGGTCGGCGGCCGGCCGATGCTCGCCTGGGCCCTGGCCCTCGCCGACGCCGTCGGCGCGGAGCGAAAAGTGGTCGTCGCGGCTCCCGGAGCGGACGAGGTGCGCGCCGCGGCCACGGCCCTCGGCGCGACGGTGGCGGTTCAGGACAAGCCGCTGGGCACCGGCCACGCCGTCAACGCCGCCCGCGACGCCCTGGCCGGGTTCGCCGGCGACGTCGCCGTGATCTGCGCCGACACGCCGCTGATCCGGCCGGAGACCTTGACGCGCGCCCTGGAGGCCGGCGCGGAGGGCGTCGGCGTCCTCGGATTCGAACCGGAGGAGCCGGGCGCCTACGGCCGGCTGGTCCTCGACAAAGACGGCGACCTCGAGCGCATCGTCGAAGCCAAGGACGCCGCCCCGGCCGAATTGGCGCTGCGGCTGTGCAACGCCGGCGTGATGACGGCCCCGGCGGCGCTGCTTTTCGAGCTTCTGGCCAAGGTCGGCGACGACAACGCCAAGGGCGAATACTACCTCACCGACGTCGTCGCCCTGGCGCGCCAGGCCGGCACGCGCGCCCGAGTCGCGCGCGCGCCGGCGGACGAAGTCCTCGGCGTCAACACCAAGGCCGAGCTGGCGCGCGCCGAGGCCGCCTTTCAAGACCGCGCCCGCGCCGCGGCGCTGGCGGCGGGCGTGACCCTGATCGCGCCGGAGAGCGTCTACTTTTCCCACGACACCGAACTCGGCCCGGACGCGACGGTCGAGCCACATGTCGTCTTCGGGCCCGGGGTGACGATTGAATCCGGCGCCCGGGTCCGCGCGTTTTCGCACCTCGAGGGCGCAACGGTGCGCGGCGGAGCCGAGGTCGGCCCGTTTGCGCGGCTGCGGCCAGGCGCCGACATCGGCGCCGGCGCCAAGGTCGGCAACTTCGTCGAAATCAAGAACGCGACCCTCGGCGCCGGCGCCAAGGCGGGTCACTTGAGTTACCTCGGCGACGCCGTGATCGGGGCCAAGGCCAACATCGGCGCCGGGACCATCACCTGCAACTACGACGGCGTCGCCAAGCACAAGACGGTGATCGGGCCGGGCGCCTTCATCGGGTCCGACACCGCGCTGGTCGCGCCGGTGACCGTCGGGGCGGGCGCCTACACCGGCTCCGGCTCGGTGATCACGTCCGACGTGCCGGACGACGCGCTCGCCGTGGCGCGCGGGCGGCAGAAGACCATTCCCGGCTGGGCGGCGAAATTTCGGGCCAAAAAGGGGAACAAGGACGGATGACCGAACTCAAGGTGGATCTCAAGGCTCTGGCCAAGGAAAACGCCGCCCGCGCGGCGCTGGACTTCGTCGAGGACGGCCACGTTCTCGGCCTCGGCTCCGGCTCGACCGCGGAGATGTTCATCGACTTGCTCGGCGAGCTCTTGGTCGAAAAGGATTGGCGGGTCCAGGGCGTGGCGACCTCGAAGATGACGGAACGCGCGGCCAAGGCCGCCGGGGTGCCGCTGCTCGACGTCGAGCACGCCGACCGCATCGACGTCGCTGTCGACGGCGCCGACGAAGTCGACGACGAGTTCAACTTGATCAAAGGCGGCGGCGGCTGTCTGTTGCGGGAAAAAATCATCGCCCACGCCGCCGACGAATTCATCGTCATCGTCGACGAAGCGAAAATGGTCGAAGGGCTCGGCGGATTTCCGTTGCCGGTGGAGGTCGATCCGTTCGGCTTCACGATCACCGCGAAGAAAGTGTTCGACACCCTCAAGATCGCCCGCTGCTCGGGCTACGAGGTTTCGTTGCGCGAAGACGGCGACGGCGCCCCTTTCGTCACCGACGGCGGACACTACATTCTCGATTGCGCCTGCGAGTTGATCCCGAACCCGGACGAGCTCGCCCGGCTCCTGCGCCGCCTCCCGGGCGTCGTCGAACACGGCCTGTTCCTCGGTCTCGCGTCGACGGTCATCGTCGGCACGGCCCGCGGCGCGGACATTCTTGAGCGCTGAGGCGCGGCGGCGAAGGTTTTCCATGGCTGGCTACGACCACGATCTCTTCGTCATCGGCGCGGGCTCGGGCGGGGTGCGGGCGGCGCGCCTGTCGGCGGGAACCTACGGCGCACGCGTGGCGATCGCCGAGGAACACCGCGTCGGCGGCACCTGCGTCATCCGCGGCTGCGTGCCGAAGAAATTCCTGGTCTACGCGTCCGAGTACGGGCACGCGTTCGCGCACGCCGAAGGCTACGGCTGGACGGCGGAGGCCCCGACGTTCGATTGGCCGACGCTGATCCGCAACAAGGATGATGAGATCGACCGCCTGTCGGCGATCTACTGGCGCAACTTGGAGAACGCCGGCGTCGAGGTGATCGAGGACCGCGCGGTTCTCGAAGACGCGCACACGGTCCGGCTGGTCAAGCAGGACAAGACGGTCACCGCCGACAAGATCCTGATCGCGACCGGCTCGACGCCCTACCGGCCCTACGAGCTCGAAGGCCAAGAACACGCGATCACGTCGAACGAGGCGTTTCATCTCGAGAAGCTTCCCGAGCACGTGGTCGTCGCCGGCGGCGGCTACATCGCCTGCGAGTTCGCCGGCATCTTCAACGGCCTCGGCGCCGAGACCTGCCTGTTGTACCGCGGCGACACGGTGCTGCGCGGCTTCGACATGGACGTGCGCACGGCGGTGCACGCCGAACTGAAGCGCAAAGGCGTGCGGGTGATCACCCACACGGTGTTCGAAAAAATCGAAGAGCTCGCGCCGGGCCGCTATCTCTGCCGTCTCTCGAACGGTTCCAAGATTGAATGCGACTGCGTCATGTTCGCGATCGGGCGCGTCCCCAACACCGACGGGCTCGGATGCGCGGCGGCGGGCGTCGCGGTCACCGACAAGGGCGCGGTCCGGGTCGACGCCTTCTCGCGCACCAACGTCGACAACATTTTCGCCGTCGGCGACGTCACCGACCGCGTGCAATTGACGCCGGTGGCGATCCGCGAGGGCGCGGCGGTCGCCAAAACGATGTGGACGGAGAGCCCGGAAACCTTCGACCACGCGACGATCGCGTCCGCCGTCTTCACCCAGCCGCCGGTCGGAACCGTCGGCCTGACCGAAGCGGCGGCGCGCAAGGAGTTCGGCGCGATCGACATCTACAAGTCCGACTTCCGGCCGATGAAGCACATGCTCACCGGCGACGAGGAGCGGGTGATGATGAAGCTCGTGGTGCGCCGGTCGGACCAGGTCGTCGTCGGCGTCCACATGGTCGGCGTCGACGCCGGCGAAATCATCCAGCTCGCCGGGATCGCCGTGAAGGCCGGCCTCACCAAGGCGCAATGGGACGAGACCTGCGCCGTCCATCCCACCGTCGCCGAAGAACTGGTGATGATGCGGGAGCCGTTTACGCCGCCGGAGCTGAAGGCCGCGGAGTAGGCGCTAGAACGACTTCGACAGACTCACGAACCAGGACCGGCCGAACATGTCGTGGCCCATCGAGGTGACGACGTTGTTGCGGTTGGCGACGCCGTCGTGGACCTGCTCCGGCGCGGCGTCGAACACGTTCGACACCCCGACGGTGATCGTGAAGTCGGGCCCGAGGTAGGAGAGCGAGGCGTCGCTCTCGAAATAGTCCTCGGTGAATTCGCGGGTGCGGAGGACGCAGTTCTGGCCGCCGGACGGCTTGGACAGGTCGATGTCGCCGGCCACGCCCGGGGCCGGGCTGGCGCCGGAAAACGGGTTGAAGAACGCGCACCGCGACCCGCGGCGGGGTCAGGCGATGTCGTAGGCCAGGGACTTTTCGCGGGCGAGGGTCTGCGCCGCGTCGATCACCGCTTCGGCTCCGAACAGGTCGACGAGGGCGGAGACGAGGCGCTTGAGCGAGCGTTTGTCGGCGGCGGCGAGATCGACCTCGCCGTCGGCCTTGGCTTCAAGGCGCTCGATCAGCATCGGGTTGAAGCGAATGACCGGCAACAGGAGCTTGCGGCGGGCGCGATCGACCTTGCGGTACGCGGTCGTGCCGCGCGCCGCCTTGACCTCCCGCGTGTCGGACTCCAAGGCCCGGCAGGCGGCGAGAAATTCGGCTTCCGTCAGGGCTCGGGCTTCGGCGTGCAGCGCCGCGACGGCGGCCTCGTCGAGGCCGCCGTGGGCGCGCATCGCCGCGCGCAACAGCTTTCGAGCGCCTTCCCGCACCGGTTCGCCCCCTGACCTGGATGAAACACGTTCTCCAGAATAGCCTGCTTCGCGCGGATCGCCAGCGGCGGGCGCCGCCTCACCGCTTGGCGTCGATCTCCAGCAGACCGGCGATTTCGTCGGAGATGTCCTTCAACGTTTCCTGCAGGGCGCCGCCCCAAAGGCCGCCGGCGCGGTAGATGGCGAGGTGGGCGAGCGGATCGTCCTCCATGCCTTCCTCGCGCACGGCAAGAAATTTGGACGCGTGCAGACGGTGCTCCAGCGTCGCGCGGCTGGCGGAAAAGCCGATCTGCGGATCGAGCTTGCCCTCGCGCACGTCGCTTTCGAGCTCCGACATGGCGGCGCGCTCGACATTGTTGAAGATCATCGAAATCGGCGGCCGGCCCGGTTCTTCGAGCAGCCGGGTCATCAGGTCGTTCAACAGCCGCACGCCGCGAATCGAAAACCGGTCGGGGCGCACCGGGGCGAGAATGCGAGTCGAAACCGCGAAGGCGCAGCGAGTGAGGAAGCTCGCCGACGGGTTGGTGTCGAGCACCACGAGGTCGTAGTGGTCGCGCAGCACGTCGATCGAGCGGACGAAGTTTCGCCGCGCCGTGTCGATCCATTCCTTGTTGTCGAGGAACGCGTACTTGGCGATGTCGAACTGGCCGCAGATGATGTCGAAGCGGCCTTTGGTGCGGCCCTCCGGCACCAGCCGGCGCACGATCTGTTCCGGCTGCGGCGGGTCGGCGGCGGCGACGTTGACGGTGTGCCAGTTCTCGGCCGGCGACGGATGGTCCTGGAGGCCGGAGGGCTCGAACAGGGAGATCACGCTGGCGTCCATGTAGACGAGCGTGTCCTGGGTCGACCGGCGGAAGAACAGCTGCGACAGATTGTGTTGCGGGTCGAGGTCGATCAGCAGGATGCGCTGGTCGCGGGTCTTCTGCATCGCCGCGAACACCTGGCTGGCGATCGTCGTCTTGCCGACGCCGCCCTTCATGTTCATCAGCGAAATCACCGGGCACAGCCGGTCGAAGAAACGCCGCACGCCGTTCAACAGCGCGTTGAAGTGGGAGCCGTCGTCGGCGCGGGCGTCGACGCGGACAAGATGGCGCAGGCGTTCCTGCCACCACGGCGGCAAGGGGGTGTCGTCGAGGATGACCGGCAGGATCGGAATCGCGCCTTCGATCGCCCGTTCCAGCTCCCGGCGGACTTGGGCCGATTCCGAGGCGTGTTGGGAGAACAAGACGATGAAGGCGAAGCTGCCGGCGATGCTTTTGGCGGCCGCTTCGGAAAGGTGGGTGCCGGAGCGCTCGCGGTCGGGATCGCGTTCGGCGACGACGTGAGCCTGCTCGAAGTGCGCCGCGATCTTGTCCGCGGCGTCGACATCGGTTTTCGCGTACGACACGTAGGCGTGCGCCATGTCCGGGTCCCCTCGACGCGCATCGAAGGACGAACGCGGCCGCGCGTCCAGTCCTTCGGCGTGGTCTTCCCCATGCCGATTAAATCAGATCAACTGGTGCGCCCGCAACGCAGACCGCCGGCTTCCTTGATCCACGGGCCGCGGCCGTCGGATCGCCAGCGAATCCAACCTTCGAAGGTGCGTTGTTGCGACGCCCCGAGCAGTTCGTCCTCGGCCGGATCCCCGGCGCAGGCGGGAGGCTCGGCGTAGCGCACCCGCATCCAGTCGCCGCGCACGTCGACCGCCGAAAGGTCGAAGTTCGTTCCCTCCATCTGATGGACGACGGCGCTGTCGGTGGTTGGGCCGCTGCGGAGGTTGTGGGCGACGGCTTCGTTGCGGAACACCAGCCCGACGCCGCGGCGCAGGCGGTCGTCCCACGGCGTGAACACCGCCCGGCGGCCGCCGATCAAGTCGCGGCGCGTCCAGGCGAGACCGCCGCGCAGATCGTCGGGCCGGCCCCAGCGGATTTTCAGCCAGCCGCCGGCCGCCGTGTCGAGAACCAGAAAGGACGGGTCATGGCGCGGCGGCTGATACAAGGCGCCCGGCCGCGCGGTGAGCGAACGGTCGGCGCGCTGATCGACGACGCGGCCTTGCGTGAACCAGCCCCAGTGACCGGCCTCCGGCGCGTCGAACAGCGGCACGTCGGCGCGGCCGATCGCGTCGCGGCCGGAGAGCTCCAGCAACCCCACGCCCCAGTCGAGTCCGGCGTCGTCGAGAGAGAAGTCGGAGCCGCCGAGCAACGCGTCGCCGCCGAAATCGTCGGCGGCCGGAAGCACCAGCGGCGGCGGCGTCAGGTCGAAGGACGACAGCCGCCCGCCGCCGCCGCCGGGCGTCGACGCGCAGGCGGCCGCGGCGAACGCGAGACACAAGATGACCAGGGATTTCATCAGTAGCCGCTCCAGCCCGGATAGATCGAACGCATGCGGGCGCGCACCGCGTCGACGTCGTCGCGGGCGCGGTGGATGTCGTAGGCGAGGTCGTCTTCGCGCGTCTTCAGGTGGCCGAGGTCTTCGCCGACCTCGAGCAGATCCGCGGCCGCCGCGTCGCGCACGTCCTTCGGCGCGTCGCGGTCGCCGATGACGCCGCGCAGCCGGTCGGCCTCACGCTGCAACTCGCCGATCTCGTCGCCGATTCGCGCGCGGTCGCTTTCGAGGCCGGCCAAATGGTCTTTGGCGTCATAGAAATACTGCCCGTCGCGGAGCCCGGCGAGGAACCCGTCGCCTTGCGGCCCGCGGCACACCCCGTGGTAGGCGCCGCCCGCCGCCCCGACGCGAAATCCGTTGTCCGGCGTGCAATAGGCGACCAGGCCTTCGTCGTACCCCAGACGCCACAACTCGAGGTTCGGGCTGACGCCGTGGCGCTCGCACGCTTGGCGGTGTTCGCCGACGCGTTCCGCCGGCTGGCCTTGCGCGCCGTCCTCGTAGCCGATCGTCCGCCAATTGCCGGCCAGGCACTCCTCCTGGCTCAAGGACGCGCAGCCGGAAAGCCCCGCCACGACCGCGATCAGCATCCAACGCATGGTGGTCCTCCCCCTCGGCGCGCAAACGGCATGATAGCTGCTTGCCTTCGCTGACGTCGCCCCTCAGTTTGAATGTTGCAGGCGCGAAGGTGAACCGCAGATGGCCGAAAACTGGACCCCGCAGAGCTGGCGCGCCAAGCCCGCCAAGCACATTCCGGAGGATTATCCGGATTCGGCGGCTCTCGACCGGGTCGTGGACAGTTTGCGCCGCAAGCCGCCGCTGGTGTTCGCCGGCGAAGCGCGTCAGCTGACGGCGCGTCTGGCCAAGGTCGCGGCCGGCGACGCGCTGCTGTTGCAAGGCGGCGACTGCGCCGAAAGCTTCGCCGAATTTCACGCCGACTCAATCCGCGACACGTTCCGCGTTCTGATGCAGATGGCGGTGGTCTGGACTTTCGCCGCGACCAAGCCGGTGGTGAAGGTCGGGCGCATGGCCGGCCAGTTCGCCAAGCCGCGCTCGTCGGCGACCGAGACCCGCGACGGCGTCACCTTGCCGAGCTACCGCGGCGACATCATCAACGACATGGCGTTCGAGGCCGCCGGCCGCGCCCCGGATCCGGCGCGGCTCGACCAAGCCTACGCCCAGGCCGCCTCGACGCTGAATCTGATCCGCGCCTTCGCCCAAGGCGGCTACGCGGCGCTCGCCAACGTGCACAAGTGGACGCTGGATTTCCTCGACAAGAGCCCGCAGACCCGGCGCTACCAGGAACTCGCCGACCGCATCTCCGAAGCGCTCGACTTTATGAAGGCCTGCGGCATCGACGCGGCGGTGGCCCCGCAGCTCGCCGAGACGGAGTTCTACACCAGCCACGAAGCGCTGCTGCTGCCCTACGAAGAGGCGATGACGCGCGTCGATTCGACGTCCGGCGACTGGTACGACACCTCGGCCCACTTTTTGTGGATCGGCCACCGCACGCGGCAGCTCGACCACGCCCACGTCGAATTCCTCAGCGGCGTCAAGAATCCGATCGGCCTTAAGTGCGGCCCAGGGCTCGACACCGACGAATTGCTGAAGCTCATCGAGCGGCTCAACCCCAAGAACGAGCCTGGCCGACTGACGCTGATCGCCCGTTTCGGCGCCGACGGAGTCGCGGCGGGACTGCCGCCGCTGGTGCGCGCGGTGGAGAAGGAAGGCAAGGCCGTGGTCTGGGTTTGCGACCCGATGCACGGCAACACGTTCAAAACCGAGGGCGGCTACAAAACCCGCGACCTCAACCGCATTCTCGAAGAGACCCGGTCGTTCATCGAAATCGCCCGCGCCGAAGGCGCCTGGCCCGGCGGCGTGCACGTCGAGATGACCGGCAAGCACGTCACCGAATGCGTCGGCGGTCCGGCCGGCGTCACCGAGGCCGACCTGCATTCGCGCTACCACACCCATTGCGACCCGCGGCTGAACGCCGATCAGGCGCTGGAGCTGGCGTTTCTGGTCGCCGAGACATTGCGCGACGTGCGGGTCAGCGACGCCGCGGCGCGGGCGGCGTTCTAAGTCCGGGGCAAGAAACCGGGCAAGAAAAAAGGCGGCCCGGCCGGACCGCCTTTCTCCAACATCTCATCGTGGGCGGGACCTAGAGGTCCTTCAGAGCCGCCGACGGCTTCCAGGCCGCCGAGGTCTTCGCCTTGATCTGCACGTCCGCGCCGGTGCGCGGGTTGCGGCCGATGCGCGCCGGACGGTGCTTGGCGACGAACGTGCCGAAGCCGGTGACCGCAACTTGGTCGCCGTCCTTGAGCGCGTCGGTGATGACGTCGATCGTGGCGTCGAGAGCGTCGCTGGCTTGCGTCTGGGTCATTCCAGATTTCGTCGCGACGGCTTTGACGAGTTCGGACTTGTTCATAAGCCCCTCCATATCTCCCCGCAGCTCGGCGCGTGCGGGCCAATGCGGTCATTGCATTCGCGATTCGACAGGGCGGAAGCAAGGAGATTCAAGCGATCCCGGCGATCCGGGTGCGGTCGCCGGGCGCCGTTTCGCGGATTCCAGGCGCCCGCCGCCGCCGCGCCGGGCCGGGCGGCGGCCGGCGGTCCGGCCAGGCGCGCGGCG
>JAJFFL010000117.1 GCA_021776705.1 Alphaproteobacteria bacterium | reverse complement strand
CCGGCCGCCGCGACGGCTGCACGTAGGCGGCGCGCCACGGCTTCGGCCCGAGGGCCCGCAGCGTCGTCGCCGGGTGCAGCGTCCCCGCCCCGACTTCGACGTCGTAGGGCTGCAGGATCACGCAGCCGCGCGCCGCCCAGTACGACTGGAGTCTCAGGATGATGTCCTGAAACGACGGCGCGGCTACGGGTTTCGACGGCATGGGCGGGGTCCGCGTGGAGGTCGGCGGACCCTATGGGGGCCCGCCGCGCCGATCAAGACGACGATCGTATCGCCGAACGCTACTCGTCGCCGCTTGGAAACATGATGTAGGAGACATTTCCGCCGGGCGGGAGCGCGATCCGCCCGTTCGCGATCAGGGTGTCGGTCACCGCCGTGTAGAAGAGGTGGTACCACCACATGAAATACTCTTCGAACGTGATTTGGCGCGCGAACGGCGACGCCGCATAGGCGGCGCGCAGCGCCGGAAGTTCAGCGCCAAGCAGCTCCACGTACGCCGGCCGGAACCGTTCGGCGAAGTCGGAGAACACGCCGCTTGCGCCGGCGGCCAGGACCACCGCGCGCAGCTCGCCGCCGGGACCGATCCAGCCCAGCGTCTTGAGCGGCGTCAGATCCACCGTCGGCGACCCGCCGCGCCGAAGTTCGTCGTAGGCGTACGCCAACTCGGTGATCCGCGCGTGGCGTTGTTCGCGGTTCGCGTTCTCCGCCAGGCCGAGCGTTTGACGGCTTGTGTTGATGATGTTGTGCTTCGGCGTGCGGTTGTTGCCGTAGATGCTCACGACCACGCCGCTCATGTAGCGGCTGACGTTGTTGCCGTAGATTCCAAACGCCTCCGTCTCTGCGCCGTCGGCCTTCTGCATCAGCGCCATGTAATAGCGGGCGCCCGCCCGCAACGGCCGTTCGGCGTGCAGCACGTCGCGTTCGACGGCGTTGATCTGCCAATTGTCGAGAAGCACGTTGCTGAGCACGAGCAGCGAAACGCTCGAGGCGTCGAAACCCGGCGCGGCGACGGCTGAGACGTCCTGCGCGTCGTCCGCCGCGTCGATCACGAAGTCGGCGGCGGCGGCGACGAGATCCGGATCGACGCGCATGTGGGCGGCGACGGAGTCGCGCGTCATGACCGCGACGCGCGGCGACAGTTCGCCGTCGACACGCCGCAAGAGCTCCGCGTCGATCAGTTCTTGCACGCGCGCGTCGAACGCGGCCTCGTCCATGCCAAGCTGGGCGCGAATCTCGCCCGCCGACGCGCCGGACGCGGCAAGAAACAAAAGCCGGGCTCGGTTTTCCTGGTTGACGTTCACCGCCGGAAAATTGTTTCCGCGCGAGATGAACTTGGTTTCGAATTCCGCCGACGCGTAATCGGCGATCGTCATCGGCCCTTGCGCCGGCCGGGCGAAGTCGCCGGAAGGCGGGACCGCGGCGCACGCCGCAACGGACGCCGAACCGAAGAGCGCCAACCCGGCGATGAACGCATGCCTCATCTTCCCCCCGTTTTCGGATTCAGCCGTTTTGGGGCCAAGCGCAGCCTCACGAAGCGGCTGCGACGCGACCGTCGACGACGCCGCCCAACCAATCTCGAGAGTGAGCCTAGTGCGACAAGCGGCGCGCGCAAGACGCCTCCCGGCCGCCGGCGCCGGATCGGCGCCTACAGTCCGAAGCGGGCGTAGGCCAGCCGCTCCTCGAGCGCCGCGACCACCGCGTCCGCGCCGCCGCCCATCAGGCGCTTGACCAAAGGAGTCTTGGCCGTCGGCACATCCTTGATCCGCACCTGATCGCCGAACCGCTCGCGCAACACCGCGCGGGCGTGTCCGATGCCGTCGATCACGCCGAGGCCGACCGCTTCCTGTCCGGTCCAGACGTCGCCTTCGAACAGCTCCGTCTGGGCGTCGAGCTTGCCCTCGCGACGTGCTTTCACGAGTTCGATGAAGCCGGCGTGGATGGCGCTCTGGATGCGGGTGACGAAGGCGCGGTCGTCCTCGGTTTCAGGCCGGAAGGGATCCAGCCGCACCTTGTTCTTGCCGGCGGTGTAGACGCGGCGCTCGACGCCGAGCTTGGCGATCGCCTCATGGGCGCCGAAACTCGCGCCGACGACGCCGATGGAGCCGACGATCGAGGACACGTCGGCGTAAATTTCGTCGCCGGCGAGCGCCAGCATGTAGCCGCCGGACGCCGCGAGGTCCTCGCAGAAAACCAGCACCGGCAGCTTTTTCTCGTCCGCCAGCGCGCGGATGCGGTCGTGAATCAGGCGCGACTGCACCGGGCTGCCGCCCGGCGAATTGATTGAAATCGCGACCGCGGCCGCCTTGCCGGACTTGAACGCGCGCGCCAGCGACGGCTCCACTGCGGCCAGCGACAGGCCGCGCGAAAAGCGTCCGCCGCCGCCGATCACGCCTTCGAAGCGCAGGTGCGGCACGAACGGTTTCGGCTTGGAGATGAAAGGAATGCGCATCGGAACCGCCAGTCGCCTGTCGCGGCCACGTAGGCGTTCCCGCGCCGCGGCTCAAGGGGTTACGCGTCCCAGGCGATCCGCGCTCGCCCGTCTTGGATCGCTTTCGCCCGCGCCGTCCAGCCGCCGGCGGCTTCGTGCAGCACCAGCGGCGGCAGCAGCAGCAGCGGCGATTTCGCCCCGACGCGCGCGCGCACCAGAACCCGCTTGGCCGCCGTGTCGGCGAACGCGTGCACCGGCCGCACCCGCACGTCGCCGGCGCGCGCCGCCAGGCCGTCGAGAATATCGCCCAAGCGGTCGGCGCGGTGGACGACGGTGACAAGGCCGCGCGGTTTCACCGCCTTCACGGCGGAGTCGAGCCAGCGCTTGAGGCCTCCGGCGACGCCGACGAAGGCGCGGCGCCGGTCGGGGTCCGCCGGCGGGCGCAGCGCGGTCGCGTCGTCGTAGTATGGCGGATTGAAGAACGCCTGGTCGTAGCGGCGCGCCGGCGGGTCCGCGACATCGCCGACGCGCGCCGTGACGCGGTCGGCGAGCCCGCTGAGGTCGGCGTTGACCGCGGCCAGGGCGACGGCGGCGGGATCGATCTCGACGCCGTCGAACACGGCGCCGGGGTTTTGAACCGCCGCAATGAGCATCGCGGTGCCCGGCCCGCAACCGAGCTCAACCAGCGTTTCGCCCGGTCCGGCGTCGATCGAGGCGCCGAGCAGAACCGTGTCGACGGCGGCCCGGTAGCCCTTGGCCGTTTGCCGCGCCCGGACGCGGCCGCCGAGAAAGGTTTCCGCCGCCCGTTCCTCAACCGCGGCCATCGAGCGCCTCCCGCAACAGCCGTTCGGCCGGCTCCGCCTGGTCGTCCGGCGCCATCAAGCGGCGCTGAATCGCCGAAATCGACCCCTCGATATTGGACGCGTGCTCATCAAACAGGACCGGCTCGAATCCGGCGTCGCGAAGCAGAGCTTCGGCCCAGCTCAACAGGATCGGGTCGTTCGACCGCAATATTTCCTTCACTGAAACCCCTTCGCGATGCGACGCCATAGCCCGTCATCCCGGCTTGCCGGGGTCCGAGGGCGTTCCTATTGTTCGCTGGGGTCTTGATCGTTCTCAAGGGGTGCCGTGTGAATTTTCCTGCAATGGCGGAGGTGCTTGCCCCCGATGCGTCGCCGTTGCGCCGCTTGCACGACCTTGTGAGCGACGACATGGCGGGCGTCGACGCCCTGATCCTTGAGCGCATGAACAGCCCGGTGGGGATGATTCCGGACCTCGCCGGCCACCTCATCGACGCCGGCGGCAAGCGCTTGCGGCCGATGCTGACGGTCGCCGCGGCCCGAATGTGCGGCTACGGCGGCGCCGACCACCTGAAGCTCGCGGCCACCGTGGAGTTCATTCACACCGCCACGCTGCTGCACGACGACGTCGTCGACGGCTCGGCGCTGCGCCGGGGCAAGAAGCCGGCAAACCTGGTGTGGGGCAATTCCGCCAGCGTCCTGGTCGGCGATTTTCTGTTCGCGCGGTCGTTCAACCTGATGGTCGAAACGGGCTCGCTGCGCGTGCTTGAGATCCTGTCCAACGCCGCGAGCGTGATCGCGGAAGGCGAAGTGCGCCAGCTCGCCGCCGTCAACGACATCACCACGACGGTCGACACCTACATGGAGATCATCGCCGCCAAGACCGCCGCCCTGTTCTCCGCCGCGACCCAAGTCGGCGCCGTGATCGCGGGCCGGCCGCCCGGCGACGAGACCGCGCTCGCCGACTATGGCCGCGAACTGGGCCTGGCGTTTCAACTCGTGGACGACGCGCTCGACTACGGCGGAGTCGAAGCGGCTCTCGGCAAGGCGCTCGGCGATGATTTTCGCGAGGGCAAGATCACGCTGCCGGTGGCCATCGCCATAGCCGAGGCGGAAGGCGACGAACGCGGCTTCTGGTCACGCGCCGTCGGCGATCACGATCAGCAGCCGGACGATTTCGCGCACGCGATCGAAATTCTGCGCCGGCGCAGCGCCTTGGAGCGCACCCTGACGGCGGCCCGCGCCCACGGCCAAGCGGCGCGCGCGTCGCTGTCACGGTTCCCGGCGGGCGCGGTTCGCGACGCCCTGGCGGACCTTGCCGACTTCGTCGTCGACCGCGCTCACTGAGTCGCGGAACGCCGGTCTTCGCTCCACCAGAACGCCGCCGCGGCAGCCGACAGCGCCAGCACCGCCAACGCCAGCGCCGGCGTCCGGTCGCCGAGCACCGGCGCGAGCGCCGCCACGTCGACGGCCAGCACGGCGCACAGCAGCGTCCGCCGCCAGATGCGGCGCGTCGCGGGACCGTGGGCGCCGAGGGCGCGGATCAGGTGCTGATAGGCGTGGTCCTTGTGGGCGCTGAACACGGCCTGGCCGCGGCGCGCCCGCGACGCCAGCGTCACCAGCACGACCGCGAGCAGCGCCATGATCAAGGTCGGCGCCAGATAGACCGCCCCCCAAGGCGCCTCGGCGGCCAGCAGCAGAGCGGCGCCGGCGAACCAGACCCCGACCAGCAGCGACCCGGCGTCGCCCAGGAACACCCGTCCGCGCGGCGCGTTCCACGGCAGAAAACCCGACAAGGCGCCGGCCAGCGCGGCGGCGGCGACCGCCGCCGTTTCGGCCCCCGCGAGGGCGGAGACCACGGCCAGGCCGGCCGCCGCGATCGCGCCCGCACCGCCGATCAGGCCGTCGGCGCCGTCCATGAAATTGACCGCGTTGGCGGCTGTGAAGACCCACAGCGCGGAGCCGACGACCGCCGGCGCGAACGCCAGGGCGAGGGCGGCGCCGGGCCCGGCGGGCAGCGACCGGACCGGCCCAAGGCTGACCGCCGTCAGCACCGCCAGGCCCGCCCGCGCCGCGAACTTGAAACCGGCCGGCAAGTCGAACAAATCGTCCAGGAACCCCAGCAGCGCCGCCGCCGCGCCCAGGCCCATGAGCCCGGCGAGCCGCGTCAGGTCGTCGGCGTCCACGCCGGCGATCGGGACGACGTCAAGGGCCGCCGCAAGCCCGGCAAGCGCCGCCGCGAGGCCGAGCAGCACGCCGAGGCCGCCGGACACCGGCGTCGGGCGGACGTGGTTCGATCGCGGCTTGGGCGCATGCACCGGGCCGGACGCGGCTGCGAGTCCGCCGCCGATCAAGCTGATCAGGGCCGACGCCGCGCCGACCCCGGCGATCGCCGGCCAGATCCCCGTCACCCGTTCGCTCCCTCTCGTCCCCGCGCGCAACAACCAAGCCCGGCCGGCGTTGTCAAACGTCGCCGCCGGCGCCGCCGAACCGGCACGCCGTCACCCACCACGCCGGGCGGGCGTCGGCGACCGCCGCGGCCGCCGCCGCCGCGGCGGCCGCGTCGTCGAACAGACCAAAGCACGTCGCGCCCGACCCCGACATTCGCGACAGGCGGCATCCCGGCGCCGCGGCGAGCGCGGCGAGCGCGTCGCCGATCGACGGCGTGACGCGCGTGGCGGCGGCCTCCAAATCGTTGCCGGCGTGCGCCAACCAGCGCAGCGCTTCGTCGCGGTCGCGAGTCTGCGGCGGCGGCCCCGGCGACGGCTGCGACGTCGGCGCGTCGCGGAACGCGGCGAACACGTCGCCGGTCGAGGTGGCGACTCCGGGGTTGGCGAGCACGGCGTCGAACGCCGGCCACGCGGCCAGCGGGGCGATGTCCTCGCCGGCGCCGCGCAGGCGCAGCGCCCGGGCGTGGACGCAGGCTGGCACGTCCGACCCGACGGCGGCGCCGACGCGGGAAAGCGCCGCCTCGCTCATCCCCAGGCCCCACGACCGCGACGCCGCCCGCAGCGCCGCCGCCGCGTCCGACGAGCCGCCGCCGATCCCGGCGGCGATCGGGAGGTTTTTCTCAAGCGTGATTTCGGTCGATTCCGGCCCGCCGCCGGCGACCTCCGACAGGCGCTGGAGCGCCGTCTCGATCGTCAAAGGCGGCGTGTCCTCGGCGAGAAGTATGTCGGCCAGAGCGCGGGCGAAGGGCCCGGAGAAAGTGGCGCTGAACGCCGCGTCCGGCTTCCGCGGGCCGAAGCTTTCGAGCCGCACCTGGTCCCCGACGTCGGCGAAGACGACGACGCTGTCGAGGTCGTGGAGTCCGTCCGGGCGCCGGCCGACGACGTGCAGCGACAGATTCACTTTCGCCGGGGCGAACTCCGAAATCACGGAGACGCGAGTCGCGCCGCCGGCTCTTCCGCCATGCCGCGTTCAAGTTTTTCCTTGAGCGCGATTTCGTTGGCGGCCTGGGGGTCGGACGCCAGCGCGCGCTCCCACTGATAGGTCGCTTCAAGACGACGGCCGACGCGCCAGTAGGCGTCGCCCAAGTGTTCGTTGATCTCCGGATCGGCGGGCTCGAGTTCGACCGCGCGCTCCAGGCGCCGCACCGCCTCGTCGTATTCTCCGAGTCGGTAATGAGCCCAGCCGAGGCTGTCGATGATGAAGCCGGAATTGGGCTGCAGCGCCACGGCGCGGCGGATCATGTCGAAGCCGCGGTCAAGGTGTTCGCCGCGGTCGATCCAGGTGTAGCCGAGATAGTTGAGGACCAGCGGCTGATCCGGAAACAGCTCCAGCGCCGTCAAAAAGTCGCCCTCGGCCTCCGGCCAGCGTTCCGTGCGCTCGCGCGCCACCGCGCGGGAATAGAACGTCCGCCAGTCTTCCGGCCGGGGGTCGCCGTCGATCTCCTGGATCAGCCGGTCGTAAATCGGCTCGGCCTCGGCGTAGCGCTCCGCGGACCGGTACGCGTCGGCGAGCGCCATGCGGGTCCGGTAGCTGGGATCGACGTCGTTGAGGCCCTTGAGGTAGTCGATCCCGGCCTCGGTTTCGTTCATTTGCAACAACATGAACGCGGCGTCGATCTTCGACGACTCATAGAACGCGTCGCCCGGCCGAGAGCCGTCGTAGACGCCGTGCGCCGGCGCGTGCAGGTCGACGCTGGCGAGGATGTCGCCGAGCAGCTGGCGCGCGGCGCCGTTGCGCGGATCCAGGTCGAGCGCCAGGCGCAGGTAGACGATCGCAAGCTCCGACTGGGAGTTGCGCGCCAAGGTCGACGCCGGACCGAACACGCCGGCCGAGGCGCCCTGCGCCGCGGTGCGCACGAACGGCGCCGCCTTTTCGCCCCGCGCCACGCGCGCCAGGGCGGCGTCGGCGATCGGGTCGTCCGGGTTGTTTTGAAATTGCGCCGCGTAGAGCTCGCGCGCTTCTTCGCCGCGCCCGCCGATCTCCATGCTGCGGCCATAGGCGTCGACGACCAGCGGCCGCAACAGGCCGGTCGAATAGGCCTCCTTGTAGAATTTTTCGGCTTCCTCCGTGCGCCCGGCCCCGTCGAGGATCAGGGCCCGGTGCAGCGTCATCAGGTGGCCGAGGATCGGCGCGTCGTCGGGCGCGTCCAAGGCCGCCAGCGCCGCCTCGGTGTCGCCTTCCCCGGCGTGCGCCCAGGCGAGCACGAGCGCGCCGATGACGCGATTGAAGGGGCCGAGATCGTGGTCTTCGAGAAGCCCCTTGGCGCGGTCGTAACGTTTCGCCCGCACGGCCCGCGAGGCGAGCACGATGCGCGCCAGCCGGTCCGCCGGTTCAATCTTCAGCGCCGGTTCGGCGAGGCGGGCGGCGTCGTCCATCTGGCCGGCGGCGAGCGAGGCCATGAACGCGCGTTCGAGAAGTTCGGGGTTGTCCGGCTCCAGCGCCAAGGCGGCGCGGTAGCGCTCGGCGGCGGCGTCGGCGTCTTGCAGGCCGCCCGCGTAGCGGGCCGAGAGATAGGCGCCGTACACCGACGACAGGTCGCCGTCGGCGCCGCGACCGGCGGGCGACTGACAGCTCGCCGCGGCGGCAAGGACGGCCGCGACGGCGGACAGGGGGAGGATCCAGCGCTTCATCGTCTCAAATCGTCGCCGAGACCGGGCCCGCCGCGCAAGCGTTCTTCGCCGCGCCGCACGACGGGCGCGATCACATGTTGGGGTAATTCGGGCCGCCGCCGCCTTCGGGCGGGACCCAATTGATGTTTTGGCTCGGGTCCTTGATGTCGCAGGTCTTACAGTGCACGCAGTTCTGGGCGTTGATCTGGAATTTCGGGTTTTCGCCCTGGTCGTCGTAAATCACCTCGTACACCGCCGCCGGGCAGTAGCGCTGCGCCGGCTCGGCGTACTTGGGCAAGTTGACCGCGATCGGGATCGACGGGTCCTTCAGCGTCAGGTGAACCGGCTGGTCCTCTTCGTGGTTGGTGAACGAGAACGCGACGCTCGTCAGCTTGTCGAACGAGATCACGCCGTCGGGCTTGGGGTAGCTGATCGGCGCGTGCTTGGCGGCCGGTTCCGTGGACGCGGCGTCGGTCTTGCCGTGCTTCAACGTGCCGAACGGCGACCAGCCGCCGGTGATCGTGTTCACCCACATGTCGAAGCCGCCGAGGACGATCCCCCAGAACGTGCCGAATCTTGACCACAGCGGCTTGGCGTTGCGGACCAGCTTGAGGTCCTTGAACACCCAGCTCGCCACGTAGGCGGCTTCGTAGGCCTCCAGCATGTCGCCGGCGCGGCCGGCCCGAATGGCGTCGAAGGCGGCCTCGGCGGCGAGCATGCCGGTCTTCATCGCGTTGTGGCTGCCCTTGATCCGCGGCACGTTGACGAAGCCGGCCGAACAGCCGATCAGCGCCCCGCCCGGAAACGCCAGCTTCGGCACCGACTGCAGCCCGCCTTCGGTGATCGCGCGCGCGCCGTAGGCGACGCGTTCGCCACCTTCGAGGTGCTTTTTGATGTCCGGGTGATGCTTGAACCGCTGAAACTCGTCGAACGGCGACAGATACGGGTTCTTGTAGTTGAGGTGCACGACGAAGCCGACGGACACATGGTTGTCGCCGAAATGGTAGAGGAACGATCCGCCGCCGGTGTCGCCGTCCAACGGCCAGCCGAAGGTGTGCTGCACCAGGCCGGGCTTGAAGTTGGCGTCCGGGACCTTCCACAGCTCCTTAAGTCCGATGCCGAATTTCGGCGGCTCCTTGCCCTGGTCGAGAGCGAACTCGCGGATCAGGCGCTTGGCCAGCGAGCCGCGCACGCCTTCGGCGATGAACGTGTACTTGGCGTGGATGTCGATGCCCGGCGTGTACATGCCGTCCTTGTGGGCGCCGTCGCGCGCCACCCCCATGTCGCCGATGCGCACGCCCTTGATCGACCCGTCGTCGTTGTAGACCGGCTCGGCGGCGGCGAAGCCGGGGTAGATCTCGACCCCGAGTTCTTCGGCCTTGGCGGCCAGCCAGCGGCACATCACGGCGAGCGAGCCGACGTAGTTGCCGTGGTTGTTCATCAGCGGCGGCATCATCAAGTTGGGCAGCCGGAACGAGCCGTGCGGCCCGAGGGCCAGAAACTTGTCGGTCTTGACCTGGGTGTCGTAGGGCGGCTCGGGATCGTCGCGCCAATCCGGCAAGAGCTCGTCGAGCGCCTTGGGGTCGAACACCACGCCCGACAGGATGTGGGCGCCGATCTCGGAGCCCTTCTCCAGCACCGCGACGGAGATCTCGGCTTCGGCCGCGGCGGCGAGCTGTTTCAGGCGGATCGCGGCGGCGAGGCCGGCCGGCCCGGCCCCGACGATGACCACGTCGTAGTCCATGGAGTCGCGCTCGATCGCGTCGTCGGACATGGAAACTCCCTCTGGGAAATGTCTGTCGGCGCACGGCTTACCGCAGCCGCGGCTTCTGAGCTAGGCTGATCGGGCCCGAGTTCGAATTCACGCACCGCCGCAAGGAGCGCCCTTGACCGCCCACGCCGACCCGCGCCGCGACGCCTTCGACGCGCTCGTCGCCTGGTGGCGCGAGGCCGGAGTCGACGAAGTTGCGCCGCCGCCGGCGCCCCGAGCCGCGCCGCCGCCGAAGCGCGGCAAGGCGCCGCCGCCGCGTCCCAGCTTGCCGCCGAAAGCGCCGCCGGCGGCGGACCTGTCCGCCGACGCGCGCGCGCTCGCCGCGTCATGCAAGACGCTCGACGACCTTGAAAAGGCGCTGGCCGGATTCGCGGCGCATCCGCTGCACGCCGCCGCCCGCAACACCGTGTTCGCGCGCGGCGACCGCGACGCCGCCGTGATGGTGATCGGCGAGGCCCCGGGGCGCGAGGAGGACGCGCAAGGCAAGCCGTTCGTCGGCCGCTCCGGCCAGTTGCTCGACAAGATGTTCGCCGCGATCGATCTCACCGAGGCGAAAGGCCTCTACATCACCAACATTTTGAATTGGCGCCCGCCTGGAAATCGCTCGCCCAACAGCGACGAGATCGAACTCTGCCGCCCGTTCATCGAGCGCCACGTCGCGCTCAAAAAACCGAAGTTCATCGTCCTCGCCGGCGGCGTCGCCGCCCAGACCCTGTTGAAGACCACGACCGGCATCATGCGTCTGCGCGGCCGCTGGGCCGAGGTCGAGGCCGAGGGCGCCGCCTACCCCGCCCTGCCGATCTTCCACCCGGCGTTCGTGCTCAGACGGCCGGTGGCCAAGCGCGAGGTGTGGGCGGACTTGCTGGCGCTCGAGGAGCGGTTGGGGGACGGTTGACGCAAAATGGGGCTTCGAGACAAGACATTGCTTGTGTTGGGGGCAGGCGCATCTGCCCCATACAATTTGCCACTCGGCGGAAAACTAGTTTCAGAAATTGCCGCGGCCGCGAAGATTAGGATCGATTTCGACCGCGCGACCGATCAATGCGGTGATCGCCAGTTCGCAAATTTGTTCCTTCAAGCAGCCCGCAGACAATCTATTTCGCCCAACCCGATCTTGACCGCCCTGGCGTTTATCAATTCACACTCTGGGACCTCGGCATCTATTGATGATTTCGTTCATTCAAATACCGGCGTGCCGAATCTACCGGAAGCCGCGAAAATCTGCATTACCTACCTGATTGCAGAACATGAAAACCGTTCGCCTATCAATTTTAAATTAGAAAGGAATGCAAATGAAGACTTGAAAGACGTTGTCGAGAAAAATAAAGATTCATGGGTACATGTGTTCTATCAAAATATGCAAAAAGGAATTACTCGCAATGACATTGCGAACATTTTTGATGATTTATACGTTGTGAATTTTAACTACGATAGATGCTTTGAGCAACATATCAGTTTGCTCATCAGAGCTAACTTTGGTTTCAGTGAAGATGAAATGTTGAGTGTGATGGAAAAACTTAGAATGATCCATCCGTATGGGTGCATCGGCCGGCTCTTTGGACAAGTCGGCAAATCACCAAGGTCTTTTGGAAAGCTGGTGCATGACCATGATGTTTTCGACCGATCGGAGGGCATAAGAACCTATACAGAGGCCGTAGATGCTCAAATCAGCAAGACGATCAATTCGTGGTTTGTAGATGCCCGTCAGGTGGTTTTTCTTGGATTCGGATTTCACAAGCAAAACATGGATCTATTTGGAGAAAGACAGCCAACCCCTGAAATTAGAATCTTCGGGACGTCGCTGGACGAGTCTGAACCGAATCGAAGAGCTTGGACCAAAGACATCGAGATGAGATGCAACAAGCACTACGCAAATGAAGAGGTAAAAATTGAAGATTCTAATTCGGAAGAATATTTGAGAAGCCATAGAGCCCTGATATTTGAGTAGGCCTGGGAAATTCGAGAGTGATCAAATCTGCATGGATCGACGCGACCGCGTTCGCATCACGCCGCTGGAGCGCGCCAAGGCGCTCGACGCCGGATTCTTCAGCGACCCGGCCTGGCTCGGCGTCGACGAGCGCGAGATCTTGGCCAAGCATTGGAGCCTGATCGGACCGGCGTCGGATCTGGCGCACCCGGGCGATCACGTCGTCGAGCGGCTGGGCCGGGTCCCGGTCTTAATCGTGCGCGGCGAGGACGGGGTCTTGCGCGGCTTCGCCAACGTCTGCCGGCACCGCGCCGGGCCGGTGGCGGCCTGTTCGGGCAAGTCGGCGAAGCGGTTCCGTTGCGCCTACCACGGCTGGATCTACGACCTCGAGGGCCGCCTGCGCGTCGCCCCGGAGATGGACGCCGCGGCGGACTTTTCGCGCGACGAAGTGCGCCTGCCGGAGATCGCGGTCGCGGAATGGAACGGCCTCGTGTTCGCCGCCGCCGACCCGCACGTCACCGCGTTTTCGCGCGTCGTCGTCGGCCTCGAGCCGCGGCTGGCGGCGAACGGTCTGGGGGCGTTGAAGTTTCACGCCCGGCACACGCACGAGGTGGCGTGCAACTGGAAGGTCTACGTCGACAATTATCTCGAGGGCTATCACGTGCCCGTCGTCCATCCGACGCTTAGCGCGATGGTCGACTACGCCAACTACGAGATCGAGACCGGCGACTGGTGGTCGATCCAGGCGACCTCCGTGCGCGGCGGCGGCGACGCCTACGGCGACGGCGAGGCGCTGTTCGTCTTCGTATTTCCCAACACCATGCTCAACGTCGCCGACGGCCGCCTGCAGACCAACCGGGTAACGGCGCTCGGTGCGGACCGTTGCCGCGTCGAGTTCGACTCCTATTACGCCCCCGGCGCCGACGGCCGCGCCGCCGGCGACCGCGCGTCGTCCGACTCGGTGCAGGAAGAAGACAAGTTCATTTGCGAGCGCGTTTTCGAAGGGCTGAAATCCGGGACCTACGACGCCGGCCGCCTCAGCCCCAAACGCGAGCGCGCCGTGTGGCACTGGCACAATCTTCTGCGGCGTTCCTACGCGCCGGTTCTCAACACCGACCCCATTTCGGAGGACGCCCGATGAGAGTGATCTCGACCTTGGTCCTGGCCCTCGCGGCGGCCGCGGCCTTCGCCGCGCCGGCGCTGGCGACGGCGGCGACGGCCGCCATTTCGACGCCCGAGGCGGCCAACGCCTGGTCCCTGGCGCCGCCGATCCTGGCGATCGCCGCGGCGCTGATTTTCCGCCAGGTGATCCTCGCCCTGTTTCTCGGCGTCGCCCTCGGCGCCTGGTTCCTCGCCGGCGCCGCGCCGGGCGCCGCCGCGCCCGCGGTGTTCGCGGCGTTCCAGGTCCACGTCGTCGCCGCGATCGCGGACTCCGACCACGCCGCGATCGTCGCCTTCACGATGATGATCGGCGGCATGGTCGGCGTCATCTCGAAGAACAAAGGCCTCAACGGCGTCGCCAACGCGATCACCAAGTGGGCCGACACGCGGCGCAAGGCGATGACCGGCGCGAGCCTGCTCGGCTTCGCGGTCTTTTTCGACGACTACGCCATCACCCTCGTGGTCGGAAACACGATGCGGCCGATCACCGACC
>JAJFFL010000116.1 GCA_021776705.1 Alphaproteobacteria bacterium | reverse complement strand
GACGCGTCGGCGCGCCGCCGGCGCCGGCCGGAGCCAGACGACGGCCGTTGAGCAGAACGAGCGTGCGTTCCGCGTCGAGACCGCGCAGCGACACCGTCGCCGAACCCGGACCGTTGTCAGGCGGCAACTCGGCCGCGTTGGAGCCGTTGAACGCGGTGTTGATCGTGGCGTCGACCTGGGTGCCGGACGCCGCGATGCTTTCCTGGATCAAGGCCGAGGCGTCGACGATGCCGAACGACTTGGCCGCGTCCGCGTCCAAGACCTGGAGCGGCTGAGCCGACGAAAATTCGTCACGACGAATCCGCGAACCGGTGACCGTGATCTTCTCTTTGTCAGCGTCCGCCGCGTCGTCGTCCGGCTGCGTCGTGGTGTCCGCAGCCGTGTCGGTTCCGTCTTGTGACCAAGCCGGGCCCGTGAGCGAGAACGCCAGCGCAAACGCCGCCGCTCCCTTTAACCAAAACCCCTTCGACATATTTTACCCTCCAGCACACCGGATCAGGGAGACCGGCGCCCCTCTAGTTGGTTCAACAGCTCCGCTGAGCCGCGCACGCGAAAACGCACACGCCTCGGATCTGAGCGAGGCTGAACGGACGGTAACGATCACGTCACGAAACCGTCAATCCGCACCTACACGCTGATCTCGAGAAACCGGGAAGTGTTGCGCTTGGGCCACGAAACCGCCGCGATTGGGACATCAACCGGGCGAAATCGACTTCAGGCGATGAAGATCAACCCGAGGGCGAGCAGCCCAAGCAGCGAAAACATCAAAACCACGAAGTACAGGAAGTCCAACACGATCGTGCGCAACGCCGACGTAAACCGCCCATGGCCGTAGACCAGACGGTGCATGCGGTAGAGATAGATGTTGCTCCACGCCAGGAACGCAAAAATAGGGATCGCCGGCCCGATGAAATGACCGATCACCATCAAGATCGTGAGGAAGAGAAACAAAAAGGAATGAAAGTGCAGCGACACGATCACGTGGTCGTAGACATACAGCCGGCGTCGCCAAAAATGCATCAGGGTGAGCAGCAAGGCGTAGACAGGGAACAGAACGAAAACGAGCCGCGGAGCCCACGTCTTCAGCGCCGACACGTATAGATCCGGGCGATCGATCGCGGTTTCGGCGTTGCGCGCCAGCAGACGCCGAAAACCGAGCGGGGCGTCATCAAGACCGCCCAATTGGATGTCGAAGTCGCCGCTTTCTCCGAGTTCCTCGACGACTCGCCGGCACGCGTCGCCCAGGTCCTCCGGGACCAGGGCTTGGCGGACGGCGCAGATCATTTGAGTCTTGTCCTCTTCCTCCCGTGACGCGCGAACGACGGGGTCTTCATCGAGCTCGGCCAGATTCTCATCCAGCGCCTCGCGCGCCGCCTCTAAGCCCTGACGGGTGGCCTCAAGCGCGATTTCGGCTTCTTCGCCGCCGGCGTCTCCCGCCGCGGCCGTCAGGTCGCGCTCGGCTTGCTCGAGCGCCGCGACCGCTTCTTGGCGCTCGTCGATCGACATCGGGTTGAGGTCGAACCTGTCCGCGGAAGACAAGGAAAACGCGAGGAAAAAGGTGACGGACGCCAGAAGGAACAACCGGAACGGCTGCATGTAGCGAGCGCGGATTCCGGTCAAGTAGTTGCGCGTGATCCGCCCGGGACGAAGCAGCAGCGGCGTGACGGTCTTCCAGAATCGACCGTCGAGCGAAAACAACCCTTCCAGGGCGTCCGCCAGCAAAGCCCAGATCGGCCGGTGATAGTCGTCCGCGACCTGACCGCAGGCGTAGCAATGGCGGCCTTGCAGGTCCGCGCCGCAATTGCGGCAATCACCCGAGCGGCCGCGGCCGCCGCCAGCCGTCGCTTCCTGGGCAGCGGCGTCCGCGACCAGGGCGTCTTCGGCGCCTGTCGCGCCCACGTCGATCGAGTCAGCGTCCATGCGGCGCCGCGACCGCCGCGCCGCCGGCGCGCCGATCAGCTCCCTTCGGCGTTCGGCTTCTCACCGATGCAAAGATAACGGGTGCGATGAATGTCCACCACATTGTCCACCCAGCCCGTGACCTTCGGGTTGACCAAATTCTTGTTTACTTGATGCCACATCGGCGAGATCGGCACATCATCGAGCATCAGTTGTTCGGCCTGACGCAACATCGACGCCCGCTGATCCATGTCGAGAATGAAGGACGATTGGTCGACCATCTGGTCGTATTCTTCATTCGACCAGTCCGAATAGTTCATCGGACCCGACCGCGTCTCCAACAAATAGAGGAAATTCTGCGGATCATTGTAGTCCGCAACCCAAGCGGCGTCGGCGACTTGGTAGTCGCGCGCCCGCAGGTTCGCGTAATGGATCTGTGTCTCAATCGAGGCGATGTCGACCTCCACCCAGGAGGCGATTTCGCTCCAGTCCGACTGCAGCACCGGCGCGACGCGCGGATTGTCACGGGTGTTTCGGTGCGTGTACTCGAACCTCAGCGGCTTGTCCGGGCCGTAGCCGGCTTCGATCAACAAGCGTCTCGCTTCGGCGCGGCGCTCGTCCAGAGACATGCCGGTCCACGGCGTCTCGGCGCCGCCGTCATAATTTGCGATTCCGGGCGGCACCAAGGACTGGGCCGGAATCTGGCCGGCCTTGAGCACGTCGTTGACGATGAATTCGCGATCGACGGCCATCGCCAGGGCGCGACGGACACGGCTGTCGTTGAACGGCGCCCGGGTGGTGTTGAACGTCAGATAGTCGGTCGTCAGGAACGGAGAGACGCGAACATAGTCGGGGATTTCGCGTTTGAAGAAATCAAGCCTCTGGCCCGGGAAGTCGGTGTTGAGATCCAATTCGCCGTTGCGGACCCGGCGCTCGGCCGAATTGGTGTCGTTCGTGGGATAAAAGTAGACGGTGTCGATGCAAACGTCCTCGGCCGCGTAAAAATCCGGGTTCTTTTCAAGTCGGACGAAGTCGTTCGTGCGCCATTCCGCCAGCTTGTACGGCCCGTTGACTTCAATGTTCACAGGCTGGATCCACGCGTCCCCCTGCTCTTCGACGACATGCTTGGGAACCGGCAACGCCGTGTAATGGGTCAACAGTCCCGGCAAATAGGGCGCGGGGTGCTCAAGACGAACTTCCAGCGTCGACGGGTCGATGGCGCGGACGCCCAGCGTTTCGGCCGGCGCAACGCCGGTGTTGACCGCTTCGGCGTTTTGAATCGGGTAAAGCAACGAGGCGTATTGCGACAGCGTCGCCGGCGTCATGATGCGGCGAAACGCGTACACGAAGTCGTCCGCCGTCACCGGGACTCCGTCGGACCAGGTCGCCTCGCGCAACATGAACGTCCACACCAGGCCGTCCTCGGAAACGGTCCAAGATTCGGCCATGCCGGGAACGGGTTCAGCCGACGCGTTTTCGGTGAACAACCCGATGAACATGTCGCCGATGATGTTGTTTTCCCAAGTGCCGGCGGCTTTGTGAGGGTCCAGCGACAAGGGTTCGGCGGTGTTGCCGCGATGAAGCTCGACGCCGCTTGAGTTTGCGGGTCCGTCGGCTGGGCCGCCGCATGCCGCGGCGCCGACGATCAACGCAAAAATAAGAGACAGCTCGAGCCGAAACCGCCGCGTCATGCACGTCTCCCAGGAAATAGGACGGGCGCCGGCATGTGAGTCGTTTTGAGCCGACCGTCACAGGACTAGCGGACATGCATCAACCGAGCAAGACGACGAGCGCATCGCGGCGATTGCGGGTTGACGTTCGTGTCGTCAGACCGTTCTCGTATTGCTGGTTCAAGGGAGAAGCGCCATGCGCATTTTGGTCGCCGCCACGTTCGCCGGACTGTTGGTCGCCGCCGCCGCCGACGCGCAAGACCCGACGCCGGAGGTTCTGACCGACGTCTATGCCTGTGCGGACGTCGACGACCCCACAGCGCGGCTGGCGTGTTTCGACAGCGCTGTGAGCCAGCTCAAGAGCGCCCAGAACGCCGGCCAGGTGGTGACCCTGGACACGGCGCGCGCGCGCGAGGTCGAACGCGAAGCTTTCGGTTTCAATGTCCCGAGCCTGCCGAAGCTGTTCGGTCTCGACGGCGCCGGCGGCGCGGGCGACGAATCCGGGTTGACCGAGGAAGAACGGGAGCAGCGCCGCGAACTCAACGAGCGGCTCGACAATTTGGAATTCCCGATCCGCCGCATCGCGACTCGCCCTGACGGCAAGAACAAGCGGTTCTACCTGGAAAACGGTCAAGTTTGGCGGCAAATCGACGGTCGGGTGCTGCGCCTGCGCAGCGACGGACCGCACGTCGCCCACATTCGGCGCGCGTCGCTGGACAGCTTCATGATGCAGATCGACGGCCAAGGCAGAGAGGTGCGGGTCAAGCGCGAAGAGTAGACGCGCGGCGCGGCGCTCATCGGTCTTTCGGATCGATGGCGTCGCGCAATCCGTCGCCGATGAAATTAAAGCACAGCAGCGTCGCCATCATCACGCCGGCTGGAAACAACAGCGTCCAGGGCTTGGTCTCCATATCCTCCGAGCCGGCTTTGATCAGGCTGCCCAGCGATGTCAGCGGTTCTTGAACGCCGAGCCCGATGAAGCTGAGGAAGCTCTCGGCGAGGATCACGACCGGGATCGTCAGCGTCATATAGACCACCACCGGACCGAGAACGTTGGGCACGATGTGCCGCCGCACGATCTGCGCGTTGGTGGCCCCGCCGGCCACGGCGGCTTCGACGAATTCCTGGCGACGCAGCGTCAAAGTCTGGCCCCGGACGATCCGAGACATGGTCAGCCATTCGACGCCTCCGATTGCGGCGAAGATCAGCAGCAGCTTGAGAAATGGTTTGCCGGTGGTGACGTCCTGGGTCACGGCGAGCAGGAGGATTACGAGAAAAACGTAGGGCAGCGAATAAATGACATCGACGGTTCGCATCATGAACTGATCGACGCGCCCGCCGGCGAACCCGGCCGTGGCGCCCCAAGCGACGCCGATCGCCAAGCTCACCATCGTCGCCACGACGCCGACGCTCAGCGACACCAAAAAGCCGATCAGCGTGCGCGCCAGCAGGTCGCGGCCCTGGGCGTCGGTGCCGAAGATGTGGAGGTTCTCCATCGTCGGCGGAACGCCAACAGCGGATCGGTCGATGGCCTTGTAGTCGTGCGGCCACAGCAAAAGCCCGACCACCGCGATGACGATGAACGCGGCGAGCACCGCCATGCTGACGACGGCGGCGCGATTGCGCAGCAACCGTCGTCGCGCGTCGTCCCACAGCGATCGGCCGCGCGCGGCGGCGGCGGCGGTTGTGGCTTCGCGGGCGTCGTTGATCGCCGGAATCATTCCAGTCTCACCTTCGGATCGAGCGTTGCGAGCAGCAGGTCGGCGATCAAATTCATGAAGATGATCAACGAGGCGTAGATGATCACGACCCCCATGACGACCGTGTAGTCGCGCTGCAAAGCGCCGATCACGAACTGCCGGCCGATTCCGGGAAGCTGAAACACCTGTTCAATGACCAGCGACCCCGTCACCAGGGCGGCGCTCGCCGGGCCGAGATAGCTCACCAAGGGCGGCAACGCCGCGCGCAGTCCGTGCCGCGCCACGACCCGAAATTCCGACAGGCCCTTAGCCCGCGCGGTGCGAATGTAGTTGGACCGGATCACTTCGATCATGCTGGCGCGCATCAATCGTGACGTGATTGCGATCTGCGGCAGAGACAAGGTGATCACCGGCAGGATCATCCGCTCGAGCGTGATTTCGCCGCGATCCAGACCTCCGGTCGGGAGCCACCCCAGGTGCAGCCCGAAAAACAGTTGCAGCAACGGACCGACGACAAACGGCGGCACGCTGATGCCGATCAGCGCCACGGCCATCACGCCGAAATCGCCGGCCTTGTTTTGGCGCAACGCGGCGGCGACTCCGAGCGCCGTCCCCATCAACGTGGCCAACACCAGCGCCGACAGCCCGACGACCGCGGAAACCGGCGCTCCCTCTATCAGGATGTCGGCGACGGTTTTGTCGCGGTACTTCAGCGACGGGCCAAGATCGCCGTGAAGCACGCCGCCGAGATAGCTCACGTATTGTTGCAACACGGGCTTGTCGAGGTCGTAAGCCGCCAGAATCCGTTGACGGATTTCTTCCGGCATCGGCCGTTCGGTGTCGAACGGGCTGCCGGGAGCCGCGCGCATCATAAAGAACGCCACCGTGATGATGACGAGTACTGTGGGGATCGCGACGAGAAGCCGTCGCGCCGCATAGCCGAGCATGAGCGACACCGCGACTTCATTGCATTTTTCGGTCGCCGGACGGTTTCACGCGTCGCGAAAAAATGTCAACGACTCGGGCGACACCTTTTCGCGGAGATTCCCAGATGAGTTCGTTCCGCCAGATCACCCCGGAATTTTGGGCCAGCGCTCAACTCGAGTCCGAAGACTTCCCCCGCGCCGCCGCCGAAGGCTGCCGTCTCGTGATCAACAATCGACCGGACGGCGAAGTTCCTGGCCAGCTGCCCGCCGCCGAGGCTGCGGCCGCGGCGCACGCGGCCGGATTGGCCTATCTTCATCTGCCGATCGTCCCCGGCGGGCTCACGGACGGCGACATCGACGCCATGTCGGCGGCGTTGAACGACGCGACCGGCCGCGTTCTCGCGTACTGCGCTACCGGCAACCGTTCGACGATCCTGTGGGCGTTGGCTCAAGTGAAGCGAGGGGCCATGACGCGGCAGGACGCCGTGCGCGCGGCCGCCGACGGAGGTTACGATGTCACCGGCGTTTTGGGACGCATGAAGGGGCCGGCCGGCTAGTCAGCTTGCGCCAGGCCGATCGCCGGGGTTTCGCCGCTTGGGGCCCTGCTGGCCGATGCGATCTGAGATTCCGTAAGTTTAATCATTGAAATCAATGCGATGGCCCATATCGCCACACGCGCGCGCGTGGCGACAAAGCCGAAACACTTGATCATCAGGCGTCGCATAAGCGATCAGTGAGCAAATCCGGCGCCGGATAGTCGTCTCGTGATCGAGAGTTATTTGTCCGCCGGCCCTATCGGCGTGCATCGTCTTGCGCATGATCACCGGAGCCGCCCCCATGGCGAACGCCTTCTGGCACGCCGATTTCGAGTTTCGCCGGGACCACCTTCGGGTGCGTCAGACCGGGGCCGTGGTCCGTTACAATCTCAGCGTCGGTCGCGAAGCCTTGGCATGGGCCGCCTACTACGTCTCGGTTCAATTTCTTCGGCTGTGGAACGCGTTCTTACGTCGCCGGGGCCCGCGGGTCGCCTTCGTGCCCGCCCCGCCGCGGCCCTGGTATTTGTTCTGGGTCGTGGCGCGGACCGCCGGAGCCCGTTTCGTCCGCGACCCGTCCAAAGCCGACGTCGTGATGCATTTCGAAGACGCCACCCTTCACACCAGCGATTTCGGCCGCCTCGAAAATCCGCCGATTTCGATCAACCTTGATTGCCGCGACGTCAGCAAGTCGCACGTCGCGCGCGTGTTCGAGGACGTGTTCGGATATTCGCTGACGGTGAATCCTGAGGCGTTCGATGGCTTGGCGGTCGAAAAGTCCGAAATCAACGGCGCCCATGACGGGCGGGTCGTTCAGTGTCCGGCGCCGGCGGCGAAAGGTCGCGTCTATCAGCGGTTGGTCGACAATTCGTGCGGCGACGGGCTTGTCGAGGACATCCGCTGCCCCACTATCTTTGGCGAGATACCTGTGGCGTTTTTCAAACGCCGTCCGATCGATGATCGGTTCGCCAACATGAATTCAGATGTTCAGATTGCGGACCCGTCGGGCATTTTTACCGATGACGAGCGTTCGAGGTTGAAAGCGTTTGCGGAAGCGATGAATCTGGATTGGGGCGGCCTCGACGTATTGCGCGACCGGCTCGATGGCAGGATATACGTCGTAGACGTGAACAAGACAGACATGGGTCCGCCGATCGCGCTGCCGCTGGGCGGCAAGATCAAGGCGACGCGGCGATTGGCTGACGCGTTCGGCCACGCGATATCGAAGAGATTGCACGACAAAGATGCCCGCTAAGATTCCCTTCAACCGCGAACTCGAGTTCGAGTACGGGCGCGCCGACCAGGTCAGTCCGCTCATTCGACGACTCGTGGCCGAAAACCCCGGCCCCTTCACGTACACCGGCACCGGCGTCTACATCGTCGGTCAGGGCGACGTGGCCGTCATAGATCCTGGTCCGAACCTCGACGTTCACGCCGACGCCCTCAACCGGGAGCTTGAAGGCGAACGGGTGACTCACGTCTTCGTGACCCACCATCATCTCGACCATTCGCCGATGGCCCGCCCGCTGGCGCGCCGCCACGGCTGTCCGGTTTACGGCTACGGCGTTCAGGTGCGGTCGCCGGAAGGCGGCGAGGTCCGCATGGAGGCCGGCGACGACTTGTCGTTCAGTCCGGACTCCGAAATCCGCGACGGCGACGTGATTGAAGGCGCCGGCTGGACGATCGAAGCCGTCCATACGCCGGGACACACGTCGAACCATATGTGCTACGCCCTGAAGGAAGAAAACGCGCTGTTCAGCGGCGACCATGTCATGGCTTGGTCGACAAGCGTGATCAGCCCTCCGGACGGCGACATGGGCGATTACATTCGCTCGCTGCGCCGCATTCGCGCGCGCGAATTCGACACGCTGTGGCCGACCCACGGCCCGCCGGTGCGCGACCCGAACCCGTTCGTGGACGCCTACATCGCGCACCGTTTGGATCGTGAAACGCAGATCCTCGATCACCTGAGCCAAGGATACGACCGCATCAAGTCGATGGTGCCGGCGATGTACGCCGACGTGGACAAGCGGCTCTATCCCGCCGCCTGCCACTCGGTGCTCGCGCACATGATCCACATGGTCGAAGAAGGCCGGGTCGCGTGCGACGGCGAACCCCACTTGGATTCGCGCTACGCATTGCCGGCGACGGCGCCGGCGCGCTGACCGTCAGGGGAAAAGCCGACGAACCGACCAAGGTTCGGCGGCTCCGTCGCGGAAAAATTCGACCCGATCGTGGAGCCGGAACGCGCGCTCTCGCCAGAACTCGATTTTCAGCGGAACGAGGCGAAACCCTGTCCAATGCGGCGGGCGCGGAATGTCGCCGATGTTGAACCGGGCGGCGGCTTTCGCCACCCGCGCTTCGAGTTCGAAACGCCCTTTGAGCGGCCGCGACTGGTCCGACGCCCAAGCGCCGATGCGGCTGTCACGGGCGCGCGTCGCAAAGTAGGCGTCGGCCTCTGCGTCCGAGACCCGTGTCACCGGCCCACGAATGCGGACCTGGCGGACGAGCGACCGCCAGTAGAAGCACGCGGCGGCCTGCGGGTTGGCTGAGAGCTGCTCGCCTTTCGCGCTTTCGGTGTTGGTGTAGAAAACGAACCCGGACGCATCGAACCCCTTGAGAAGCACCGTCCGCACGTCCGGCGCGCCGTCGGCGTCGGCCGTGGCCAGGGCCATGGCGTGCGGGTCGCGCGGCTCTTTCGCTTTGGCGGCCTCGAACCATTCACCGAACAGGGCGAACGGCTCGGCGCCGGCGAACGCGCCGTCGTCGGCGCCGTCCGCGGCGAGGTGCTCGTTCTCGGTCGGGCTTGGCGGAATCGTACCGGGCCGTTTCATGCGCGAATCTCCGAAGCCGTCAACGTAAACGAATTGTTAGCGGGTTGCAGAGCAATCAAGACCTTGTTCAGGCACCCGCGAGGCGCATCGTGTCGCTCGACCCTTTTCGCGTGCTCGGCCTCGATCCCAGCGCCGATCTGGCCCAGGTCAAAGCGGCGTATCGACGGCTGGCGAAGGACTGTCACCCCGACGCCCGCCCGGGCGACGCCGCCGCCGCGCGACGATTTCAGGACATCGCCCGCGCCTACGAATTGTTGCGCCAAGGAAATGGCGGCCGGTGGACGGCGCACGCCCGGTCCCGGGTTCGGGTGCGCGCGCCGCGACGCGGCGACGACCGCGTGATGCGGATTGAAATTTCCGTCGAGGAAGCCGCCGCAGGCGCGAGCCGCCGCGTCGCCCTCGGCGGCAACGCCACCGCGATCGCGCGCATTCCGCCGGGAGCCGAACACGGCGCCCGGCTCCGGCTGCCGGGCTTGGGCGAAGCCGGCCGCGACGGCGGCCCCTCCGGCGACGCGCTTGTGACCATCGCCGTGCGCCCTCACCCGGTTTTTCGTCTTGAGGGCGGCGACGTTCACCTGATGCTCGAAGCTTCGCCGCGGCGGCTCGCCGTCGGCGGCCATGTCGAGACCCCGACCCCGCACGGCGCGGTGCGGGTGCGGGTTCCCGAAGGCGCCCGTCCAGGCCAGGTGTTGCGGCTCAAAGGCAAAGGCCTGCCGGCGCGGGCCGGCCGCAAGCCGGGCGATCTGTTCATCACGTTGAAGGCGGCGGACGCGGCCCACGGCGTGGCGGACGCTCGCGCTTTCGCCGCCCAATGGGTCGCCCAGCCGGCCGCATAACATCGTCGACAGAAGCCGCGACCGCTCCTAGCTTCCCGCCATGTCCTGGAACAGCTTCGGCCATATATTTCGGGTGACGACCTGGGGTGAATCGCACGGCCCGGCCATCGGTTGCGTGGTCGACGGCTGTCCGCCAGGCGTGCCGTTGACGGAGTCCGACCTGCAGCACTGGCTGGACCGCCGCCGGCCGGGGACGTCGCGCCACGTCACTCAGCGGCGCGAACCGGACACGGTCCGGATCTTGTCCGGCGTTTTCGCGGACGACCGCGCCGACGGCCCGGTGACCACCGGCGCGCCGATCAGCCTCAGCATCGACAACGTCGACTCCCGTTCCAAGGACTACACCGACATTCAGAAGGTCTATCGGCCCGGGCACGGTGACTTCGCGTACGACGCCAAGTACGGCGTGCGCGACCACCGCGGCGGCGGCCGATCCTCCGCCCGGGAGACCGCGACCCGCGTGGCCGCGGGCGGAATCGCGCGCCTGGTTCTCGGCGCTGGCGTGACGGTTCGCGCGGCCGTCGTCGCGATCGGCGGCGACTCGATAAACCGCGACGCCTGGAGTTGGGACGAAATCGAGCGCAACCCGTTTTGGTGCCCGGACGCCGCGGCCGCGGCGCGCTGGGAGACCGCCCTCGATCAAGCGCGCAAGGACGGGTCTTCACTCGGCGCGGTCGTCGAGGTGACGGCCGAGGGCGTGCCCGCCGGCTGGGGCGCGCCGGTCTACGGCAAGCTCGACGGCGACTTGGCGGCCGGTCTGATGAGCATCAACGCGGTGAAGGGAGTCGAAATCGGCGCCGGCTTCGCCGCCGCATCGATGGACGGACGCACCGCCGCCGACGAAATGCGCGCCGGCCCGACGTTCTTGTCCAACGTCAACGGCGGCGTCCTCGCCGGCATTTCGACCGGTCAGCCGGTCGTCGCACGGATCGCCTTCAAGCCGACGTCGTCCTTGCCGACGCCGAAACAAGCGATCGATCGCGACGGGCGTGAGCTGGAAGTCACCACGACCGGGCGACACGACCCGTGCGTCGGAATCCGCGGGGCGCCGGTGGTTGAAGCCATGACCGCGTGCGTGCTCGCCGATCATTTCTTGCTTCACCGCGGCCAGACCGGGCGGCCGTCATCGGCGTTTTGAGGCCTGGCTGAACACGCCGACCAGCTCAACATGAGGCGACCACAGGAACTGGTCGACCGGCGTCGCCGAGTCGAAGCGAAATCCGCCGTCGACGAGAGTCCGGGCGTCACGGGCGAACGTCGCCGGGTTGCACGACGCCATGACGACGCGGGCCACGGAAGACTTGCCAAGCTGCAACGCCTGCTCGCGAGCGCCGGCGCGCGGCGGGTCAAGAACCACCGCGTCGAACGCCTTGAGCTCTCGCACCGAAACCGGCTCGCGCGCCAAGTCGCGGCGCCGCACCGACAGCGGCTTTAGGCCTTCGGCGCGCTTGACCGCGTCTTTGAGCGTCGCAACCGCCCCGGCGTCGCCCTCGAACGCGTCGACCGGCGTGCGCTTGGCGAGGCGCAAGGCGAACGTGCCGACTCCGGCGAACAGATCCGCCACGGCTTTCGATTTTCCGACTCCCGTCACCACGAGTTCGGCCAAAGCCCGCTCGCCGTCCAGCGTCGCCTGAAGAAACGTGCCGGTGCGCGGGCGAACACGAACGCCGTCGAACTCGACCTCCGGCGGGCGCGCGACCGCGACAACCTCGTCGCCGACGGACAATCGCGCCCAACCGGCGGTCATCGCCAGCTCCGCCAAGGTCGCCCGGCGGCCGCCGTCGAGTTTCGCGCCGCCTCGGGCCGCCACGTCGAGGCCGGCGTCGGTTTCCGTGACCTGCACGTCGACCCGACCGGCGCGAACCAGAAGCGACTCCGCCAGCCGGCGCACAGACTCGATCCCGTCGCGGATCGCCGGCGAAACGACCAAGCACTCTTTGAGATCGAACACCCGGTTGGACGCCGGTTCGGAAAATCCGAACACGAAGCCGACGGCGCTTGCGCGCACGGCGTGAAACGTCGCCCGCCGACGGCCCGACGCCGTCGCGTCGATCAGCTCTCCGACCTCGACGTCCAGCCCTTCCCGAGCGAGTTGCTCAGCCACAAGATTGCGCTTCCACCGGCGATAGGCCGACAGTCTCCAGTGTTGAAGGTTGCAGCCGCCGCATACTTGAAAATGACGGCACGGCGGCGTGACCCGATCCGGGCTCGGCCGAAGGACACTCGTCGCCTCGCCACGACCGTCGTCGAACCGGACTTGCACCCGCTCGCCGGGAAGCGTGAATGGAAGGTAGACGGGCCCCTCTGCGACCCCGTCGCCGCGCGCGCCGACGTGATCGATTTCAAGTTCCGTCGCCGCCGGGTTCGAAGTTTCCACGCGTAAAGCCTTTCAAATCGGAGCATTTCGCTCTTCATGCGCCGTTCAGGTAGACTTCACCAGAGTGGCCGTCGACACGTGATAAGGAGGGAAGATATGTCCCAACGCTTGCTGATCGGCGCAACGGCGATCGCCGCGCTCTTGGCGACGCCGGCGATCGCCGCGGCCGACGACTACCGACGCGGCGGCCCCGGGTACAAGAAACACCGGAGCTATGTGAAGTCCCATCACCGCAGCTCTCGGTACGACGGCTATCGCGGCCGGAGCCACTACCGCAAGAACAACGACGGCGACGAAGTCGCCTTCCTCATCGGCGGCGCGATTCTCGGCTATGCGCTCAACTCGGCGGTGAATTCCGGGAGCCGAAGTTCCTCCTACTATTCGCAGCCCTCATACGGCTATCCGCAACCGGCCTACAATTACGGCCCGCCGCCGAACTATGGCTACGCGCCGCCGCCGACGAATTACGGCTACGCGGATCCCGGCTACGGCTACGCGCCGCAGCCCAGCTACGCGGGTCCGTCGTGCGAGCAGGTGCGCGGCGGCCGCTCGGCGACAGGCGCGATCATCGGCGGCGTCGTCGGCGGCTTGGTCGGCAACGGCGTCGCGGCGTCCAAAAACCGCGGCGAAGGCACGGCGGTGGGCGCCGTGTTGGGTTCCGTGGTCGGCGGATCGATCGGTTCGTCTTCTGCGGAGTGCGGCTATTCGAGCCCGCGCGGCGGCTACGCCGCGGCCCCCAACGGCTATTCCAACGCCGGTTACGGCGGCTGGCGCGAGTCCGGCTATCTCGTTCCGGCCAACGCTTATCCGAGCGGGCCGGCGCCGGCGTCGGGCTACCCGAATTCCGGTTACGGCTATGATCAAAACTACAACGGCGGCCAAAACAACGGGTACGGCGCCGACGACCTCTATGGCGGCCCGACGTCGAGTTCGCAGGGCTGCGAGATTTCGTACCGCGTGACCCAGTATCCCGACGGCCGGGAAATTCGCGAACCGATCGAGCTTTGCCCCGACGGCCGCGGCGGTTGGACGGAACGCTACTGATCCATCGTTTGACCTGAACTTGAGCGCGCCGCGGTTCGCCGCGGCGCGCTTTTTCATGTTCGGCGCACGCGCAGCAGCATCTCGGCGTTGCCGTCGGCGCCGCGGATCGGGCTTTCCACCGACTCCTCGACGACCCAACCTTCCCCGCGAAACCACTCGACGGTTCGCGCCAGCGCCGCATCCGTCGCCGCGCGGTCGCGCACCACGCCGCCCTTGCCCACGGCGCGCGGTCCGACTTCGAATTGCGGCTTGAACAGAACCACGGCCTCCGCGCCGACCGCCGTCAGCTTCAAAGCCGCGCCCAGGACTTTGTCGAGCCCGATGAAACTGGCGTCGCACACCAGCAGCTGCGGCGGCGCGCCAAGATCCCTTGCGGTCAAGGTTCGGGCGTCGACGCCCTCAAGCGACGTCACCCGCGGGTCGCGCCGAAGCGCCGGCGCCAGTTGGCCGCGCCCGACGTCCACAGCCGTCACGTGATCCGCGCCGTTGGCCAACAGGACGTGTGTGAACCCCCCGGTCGACGCGCCAACGTCGAGGCAGCGCATTCCGGAAACCTGAATCCCGAACACCGACAACGCGTGCGCCAGCTTGACTCCGCCGCGCGACACCCACGCGTGCGCCGGCGCGGCCTCGATGTCGGCTTCGCGGTCAAATCGATCGGACGCTTTTTCGACTCGTCGCCCGCCGATGACGACGCCGCCCGCTTCGATCGCGGCGCGGGCTTGGGCGCGGCTGGCGAAAACGCCGCGCTCGACCAACAGCACGTCGGCGCGTTGCCTT
>JAJFFL010000115.1 GCA_021776705.1 Alphaproteobacteria bacterium | reverse complement strand
CCGCGCGCGCGCTCGCCGCCGAAACGCCGCTGCTGATGGCTGATGAGCCGGCCGCCGATCTCGACCCGCGGCACCAACTCGTGGTTCTCGAGGCCCTGGCGGCGCGCGCCGCCGCCGGCGCGACGGTCGTCGTCGCGGTTCACGATCTCGGCCTGGCGCGGCGGTTCGCCGACCGGGGGGTCGTCCTCGACGCCGGGGGCGTCGTCGCCGACGCGGCGCCGGACGTGGCGCTCAGCGCCGACGTGCTCGCCGGCGTGTTCGAAGTCCGAACCCGCGAGGACGGCGGATTCGAGAGAATCTGAGACGGACGTCGGCCGCCGCTCGACGCGGCGCCGGCCGGAACGGGATACTTGGCGGCGAGAAAGGATTTTCGGCCGGCGAAAGCGCCGCGCCGGAGGGGGCAAGCGATGCGAATATTTCGCGGCGGCGCCCGGGAGACGCGAAGACTTGTCCCCCTAGCGCAACGTCCAGTCGAGGCGCACGCCGCCGACCCGCGGACGTCCGGGAATCGCCTGGAAGGCGCCGAAGTTGAGGAAGCTCGCCTCGCCGGCCAGCCCGATGTACTCCTCGTCGGTCAGGTTCTCGACGAACGCCGCGAGCCGCCAGCGCCCGTCCGGGGCTTCGACCCCGACCCGCATGTCGACAAGCGTCAGCGGCCCTTGCGACTCGAAGTTCAGATTCGCCGGCGAGAAATACTGCCGCGTGGTGTAGTCGGCCTGGGTCTGCCAAAAACCTTCGAACTCGCCGCCCAGGTCGCGCCGCAGATCGAGCAGCGCGTTGAAGGCCAGTTCCGGCGTTTGCGACATACGGTTGCCGGAAAAATCATCGCCGGAGTCGATGAAGGTCTCGTATCGCGCGTCGGTCCAGGCGCCGGCGAGCCGCAGCGACGCGAAGTCGACGGGCCGCACGGCGGCCTCGGCCTCCAAGCCGTAGCCGCGCGCTTCGCCGGCGTTTTGGATTTCAAGCCGGCCGCCGCTCATCACCCCGACTTGCAGGTCGGTGGCGTCGTAGCGGTACGCCGTCAGGTTCCAGCCGAGGCGGTCGTCGAAGGACGAGCCGCGCAAGCCGGCCTCGTAGTTGACGACTTTCTCCGCGCCGAAGCCCGGAATGAACGGATCGAAGGTCGAGAAGCCGCCGGGCTTTTCACCATTGGCGACGGCCGCGAACGCCGACAGGTCGTCGCTGATGTCGAACGTCAGACCGAGACGCGCCTGGGTTGATGTGAACGACCTGTCGCGTTTTGAGTCGAGCCCGTCGGTGTGGGTGATGTAGGCGACGTCGTCGGGGTCGAGATTGCCGCCCGGAACCGGCGAATTGACGACGAACTCCTTGTCGTCCCAGGTCTGGCGCAAGCCGAGCGTGCCGGTCAGGCGGTGGTTGAAAGCGTAGCTCACCTCGCCGTAGACCGACGCGCCGATGTTGTCGCCGTCGGCGAAGATCAAGGTGTCGGTGACGGTCCCGGCGTAGGTCGCGCAGACCGCCGGATCGTCGAGTTCGAAAAAGCCGCAGAGATCGCCGTCGTCGTAGCTTTGCGCGATCATCGTGCCGACTTCCTCGCGGTAGCCGATGATCCCGGCGAACCAGGTCAGCGGCCCGTCGGCCGGCGACAGCAGCCGAAATTCCTGCGTCGCCAGATACTGATCTTCGTAGGCCCCGAAGTTGAAGAGGAACATCGAGGTGCCGTCGAAGTCTTCCAGATAGTCGGTTTCGTGGCCCAGCGTCGACGTGATCGACACGAAGTCCATGCCGCCGACCGGCCTTTCGAAACGCGCGATTCCGCCGAACAAGTTGCGGTCCTCGCGCGGGTCGAGGTCGGACTCGACCTGGGAGACGAGACCGGTGCGCTCAAAGTCGGCGACGTCGAGATTGTCGTAGACCCACGGGTCGCCGCGGAAGCGCTCGCCCCAGGCCGTCAACTGAAGTTCGCCGCCGGCGATGTTGGTGAACAGCAACGACGCGCGCAGGTTGAACGTCTCCTCGCCCAGCAGTTCCGCGCCGTTGGTGCGGTTGTCGACGTAGCCGTCGTCGTGGTCGTAGTAGGCGACGCCCCGGAACAGGATCGTGTCGGTCAGGGGCGCGTTGTAGACGCCGGTGAATTCACGCCGGCCTTCCGTGCCCAGCGCGCCCGACGCCGTAATTTCAACGTCGTCGTGCGGGCGGCGGGTGACCAGGCTGACGGCGCCGGCGGGCGTCGCGCGCCCGAACAGCGCGCCTTGCGGTCCGCGCAGCACTTCCGCCCGCTCCAGGTCGACGAACGTCGTCGCCGTGTTCTCCGAGCGGCCGAGATAGACGTCGTCGACGAACAGGCCGATCGCCGGATCGCTGCCGACGCCGAAGTCGTTGGTGCCGGCGCCGCGGATGGTCAAGGCGACGAGCTCATTGCTCGGGTTGACGCCGGACAGCCCCGGCGTCAGGGCGACGAGATCGTTCAAGGTCGTCGCGCCGGTGTCGTCGAGCAGCGTGCGGCCGAGCACGGTCAGCGACGCCGCGACGTCCTTCACCGCTTGTTCGCGCTTTTGCGCCGTGACGTAGATGACTTCGCGTTCGTCGCTTTTCGGGGCCGCAGAATCGTCCGCCGCGGCGCCGGCGGCGGCGACCGCCGAAGCCGACACCGCCGACATGGCCGACGTCAGCAAGGTCCCAGCGAAGCGTCCAGGTCGGGTCGGCATGGTCAGGCGCGCCTGTGTTGCGGAACGGCGATGAGTCGCCAGTCCTAAGACGCGCCCGTTATCAATTTGCTAATGATGATCGGCAGAGCCTTGCAAAAGCTCAGAAAACACGCCAACCGCGCGCCGGCGCCTGGTGACGGTCCGCGCGAGCGACGGCCCGCACTCGTGTCGGTCCGCAGCTCGCGGCGGCCCGAATCTAGTGACGGTAGGCGAACCAAACGTTGGGTTCCGCGTAGCGCCCGACTTGGCGTTCGAGGTCGATCGACACCGGAACCAGGCCGCCTTCGACCGCGTAGTCGCCCGAGACGTCGAACTTCTGCTTGGTCCAGGTTTCCCAGAACGCGACCGGCTCCTCCACCACCATGGAGCGTTCGCACAGCTTCACGATCGTGCCGCCGGCGGCGATGTGGGTGCGCAGCCACGGGTCGGAGGGGGGGGCGCGCGCGGCGGGCCAGCCGACGGAGTCGTCGATCCCCGCGAACGGGAGGCGCGCCGGGGGCGACGGGCGCCCG